>DATLPC010000086.1:0-6984 GCA_035535975.1 Gemmatimonadaceae bacterium
GGCCATGAAGTCCGACCTCCGCAACCTGGTCACGGCTGAAGAGGCGTACTTCTCCGACAGCTCGTCGTACACGACGACCATCACCAACCTGAAGTTCAACAGCTCGACCGGTGTTTCGAGCCCGGCGGTCACGCTCGGCGCCGGCACGCAGGCGGGTGGTTGGACGGCGACGGTGTCGCATTCGCAGATGCCGGCTGCCTTCAAGTGCGGCGTCGGTGTGAACATGCCCAACCCGACCGTTACGACGGCCGCCGAGGGTGAGCCGGCTTGTAAGTAAGGCGCAGTCGCACGACCACCCAGAGCAGCGGAGGCCTTCGGCCTCCGCTGTTTTGTTATCCTTCCGCGATGAACGAGGCTCATCCGCGCGAGTCGGGATTCACGAAGACAACGACTGTCCCGGTCTTCTGGGCCGCGTACGGACCTGCCACAGCGGACCGATTGCTGGTCCTGCATGGCGGACCCGGCGCGCATCACGACTACCTGCTGCCGCAAATGCTGGCGCTGGCCGCCGATCGTGAGCTCGTGTTCTACGATCAGCGCGGCGGCGGCCAATCGAAGACAGACGATCGCACGCCGATCACCTGGCAGACCCAGGTCGAGGATCTCGACCTGGTAATACGAGAGCTCGGGCTGGGCAGCCCGACCATCGTCGGGTATTCGTGGGGCGGTTTGCTCGCCATGCTTTACGCCATTGAAGCGGCGGCGGGTCGAACGGTGTCGGGCCCGCGTCGTCTCGCGCTGATCGACCCAGCGCCCGTCACGCGGCGATTCCGCCAGGCGTTCGAATCAGATTTTTCCAAGCGGCAAGGAACCCCCGAAGTGTTGCGTTTGCGCGAAGAGCTCGCGAGCTCGGGGCTTCGGGAAAAAGATGCCGATGCGTACCGGCATCGCGCATTCGAGCTCAGTGTGGCAGGATATTTTGCCGATCCGAAGGCTGCCCGCGATCTCACGCCGTTTCGTGTCACCGGACGTGTTCAAGCGTCGATATGGGAGAGCCTGGGCGACTACGATCTGACCGCCCCGGGACTATTGGACTCCGTTTCCGTGCCGACACTCATCGTGCACGGGAGACAGGATCCGATTCCGCTCGCCTCGTCAGAGGCGGCAGCGAGGGCGATGCATGCTCGACTCGTCGTCCTCGAGGGCTCGGGTCATGTGCCGTACGTGGAGCAGCCGGTGCCGTTGTTCGACGCCATCCGCGATTTTCTCGCGAGCTCGTGAAACCGTGCGCGGGGCCCGAAGCCGGGCCGGCGAGCGCTAGAAAACCCAGCCGCATTCATGACGTTTTTCCAGACCTTGAGTCAATCGTATCCGCTCGTCGCGACAATCGAGCATTCGGGCCGCCGCTATTCCGTCACATGTCGAATAGCGTTCGACGGCATCGAATATGTCGGCCGTCTCTGGTTCGCTGACGAGGACGCGGATGACGTGGGGCTGCCCGATCGCGGCGCGATCCCCGGACGAAGCCGTGAGGAGGTGCTCGACCAGGCGCGGCGGTTGACGCAGCCCGAGCTCGGGTTGCGATACCGCCGAGCGCTCGCGGAGAAGCGGCGTTTCATCAGCCTTCGGCGCGAGACCGACGACATCCTGACGAAGATTCGCTATCTCAACCAGATCGCGCTCTCGGTGCGCGAGGGCCTGCTGGACGAGGAAGGGGCGAATCAGGAAATCGAGGTCACGGAGCGACAGCTGCACGAATCCATCCAGCAGCTGCGGCACACGGCTGGCGTCGAGGACGAGTAAGTTTCGCACCCTCCCGCGGCCGGGGGGAGGCGCATGGATTCACGGACCGCCGCGCATGTCCTTCGACGCATCGCGGCCTACCTCGAACTGAACGGCGAAAACCGCTTCAAGACACGAGCCTACCTTGGCGCGGCCAAAGGTCTGCTCGGCGTCGGCGCGGACGACTTGAAACCGCTCTACGAATCGGGCGAGCTCGCGTCCGTGCGCGGGCTCGGGCCGGCGACGCTTGCCGTCGTTCGCGATCTCGTGGAGACCGGCGAATCACGCTACCTCGAGCAGTTGCGTGAATCCATGCCGGAAGGGTTGCTCGAGATGCTCGACCTTCCCGCGCTGACGCCGGCAAAGATCCGCCTGATTCACCAGGAGCTCGGCATCGAGACGGTCGAGGAGCTCGAGGCGGCCGCGCGCGACGGCCGGCTGGCCAAGCTCCCGAAGTTCGGTCCCAAGACGGCGGAGAAGATTCTCCGCGGCATCGCCACGGCGCGCGATCACGGCTCGATGCGTCTCTACTACCACGTCGTGGTGGACGCCAGACAACTGCTGGCCACCGTCCGAGCACACCCGCGCGTGACGCGCGCCGAGATCGCCGGCGAGATCCGACGGCGCGTCGAGATTGTTTCGGAGATCGAGATCGTCGCGGCGTGCGACGGCGACCCGGTCGACGTAGCGCAGTCGTGGACGCGCGTTCCCGGCGTTCGCCGCGCCGAGGGAACGGGCGCGTCGGTCTCGATTGGATTCGTCGACGGCACCCATCTCCGCCTGCACTGCGTGCGGCCGGACCAATTCGGCGCGGCGTTGTGGCTGGCGACCGGTAGCACCGACCACGTACGCCGCGTTGCCGAGCGGCTTGGTGCGCGCGGAGTGACGGCGACGGGAGAGGGCTTCAGCGAGGCCGGCGGTCGATCGCTCACACTCGCCGAGGAAGCGGCTGTGTACGATGCCGCGGGGATGTCCTTCGTCGAGCCCGAGCTGCGCGAGGGGCTTGGCGAGGTCGAGGCGGCAACCCGCGCCGCGCTGCCGTCGCTCGTCCAGGCGAGCGACATTCGCGGCGCGCTGCACTGCCACTCGACTTACTCGGACGGCAAAGCGTCGATCGCCGAGATGGCGCGGGCCGCTCGGGACCGCGGATGGTCATATATCGGAATCACCGATCATTCACAGTCGGCATTCTACGCCGGTGGCCTGTCGCGCGAGCGCGTGCTCGCGCAGCTGGACGAAATCGACGAGCTGAACGAAGCGTCGGACGGATTTCGGATCCTCAAAGGAATCGAGGCAGACATCCTCGGCGACGGACGACTCGACTACCCGGACGAGATCCTCGACCGATTCGATTTCGTCGTCGGCTCGATCCACTCGCGGTTGTCGATGGACCGAAGCGCGATGACCGAGCGCTTGTTGAGGGCGCTCGACGATCCGCACTTGACCATCCTCGCCCATCCGACCGGCCGCCTGCTGTTGTCTCGGCCGCCGTACGAGGTCGATCTCGACGCGCTGTTCGAAAAGGCCCGCGAGGTCGGCGCGGCGATCGAGCTGAACGCCGATCCACACCGCCTCGATCTCGATTGGCGGCATCTCCGGCGGGCGAAATCGATGGGGATAGCGATCGAGATCGGCCCGGACGCACATTCCACGGCCGGACTCGACTACATGGAGATCGGCGTCGGGATCGCGCGCAAAGCGTGGCTCGAGCGGGGTGATGTGGTGAACGCCTGGCCGGTCGAGGATGTGTTGTCATTCGCGCGGGCGCGGCGGTCGCGTTAGAGACCTATAAAATGCCAAGAAAGACACGAGACACGGGACTCGAGACACCTAGCAAGAAACCGCGGCTGCGCGCGACAAAACGCGCGGCAAAACGCGCGGCAAAACGGCCGGCAAAGGCGACGCCTGAGCGGGCGGCGGAGATTTACGGGCGGTTGGCGAAACACTATCCGAACGCGCATTGCGCGCTCGACTTCAATTCGCCGTTCCAGCTGCTCGTCGCGACGATCTTGAGCGCGCAATGCACCGACAAGCGCGTCAACATGGTGACGCCGGCGCTATTCAAGCGCTATCGCACGCCGGCGGCGATGTCGGAGGCCAAACCGGAAGAGCTCGAGGAGATGATCAAGTCGACGGGCTTTTTTCGAAACAAGACGAAGAGCCTGCTCGCCATGTCGCGCGCGGTTGCCGAACAACACGGCGGGCGCGTCCCCGACACGATGGAGGATCTCGTCCGGCTACCAGGCGTCGGGCGCAAGACGGCGAACGTCGTGCTCGGCAATGCCTACGACAAGAACGAAGGCGTGGTAGTGGACACGCACGTCGGACGCGTGAGCGCGCGGCTCGGCCTGACGAAGGAAACCGATCCGGTGAAAGTCGAGCAGGATCTCGCGAAGCTCTTTCCGCGCGACCAGTGGACGATGCTGGCGCATTTGCTGATCGAGCACGGCCGACAGATTTGCGAGGCGCGTCGCCCGAAGTGCGAGATCTGCTTTCTCAACGACATCTGCCCGTCGTCGCGGGTGTAGCGTAGGATTCCTGGCAGGTCTAGCTTTCGCGCCATGGCAAAAACCGCAACGTTCGAGACGAACAAGGGCCAGATCGTCGCCGAGCTGTACGACAAAGAGGCGCCGAACACCGTGGCCAACTTCGAGAAGCTGGCGAACAGTGGCTTTTACGACGGTGTGAAATTCCACCGCGTGATTCCCGACTTCGTCGTGCAGGGCGGCGATCCGCTGTCGCGCGACCTCCCGGACGGCGACCGTCGCATCGGCACGGGTGGTCCCGGCTACAAGATCAAATGCGAGACGGCCGGCAACCCCCACAAGCACGACGTCGGCGCGCTGTCGATGGCGCACGCGGGCAAGGATACGGGCGGCAGCCAATTCTTCATGGTATTGAACGAAGGCAACACGCGACACCTGAATGGCGTGCACACGGTGTTCGGCAAGATCACGAAAGGGCTCGACGTGATGAACCAGCTGCAGCGCAACGACGTCATGAACTCCGTTCGCGTCGCCTGACGACGCCCCTCCTATGGCTCACGAACACCACGATTCCCACTCGCACGGCTCCGACGCGAAAGCCGCGTTCCTCGGACTCATCATCGGCGCGATCGTCCTGTTCGGGATTCTCCGAACGATCGTCGCGCTCACGAACGCCAAATACGCGAACGAGAAGCCGGCGGCGGAAGCGACGAAGTAGTCCTCATCGGGAGCTCCTCAGGACGATTGCTCCCCGAGGTGCCGCAGGAATCTTCCCGGCGCATTCAAAAACTCCCGCGTGATGACAACGTGATCGAGCTCCTCGAACGGCACGGGCTCGATCGGGACGCTGTCGCACGAGTAGATCGTCGCGTTCGGAAAGCCGAGCAGAATCGGCGAGTGCGTGGCGATGACGAACTGGGCGTCTTGCCGCACCATGTCGCCGATCATCGCCAGCAGCGCGAGTTGGCTTTGCGGTGAGAGCGGCGCTTCGGGCTCGTCGAGGAGATAGAGTCCGCCGGGCACGAAGCGCGAGCGAAAGAGCTTGAGAAAGCTCTGACCGTGCGAGTTCTCATCGAGGTCGACGCCATAGCGCTGCTCCATCTCGTGGATCGTTCGTACGATGGGCAATCGAGCCAGCCCTTGAGCGTGGGCAGGCCGGTCTTTGTAGTCGGTCTGGATCCGCGCGAGCTCCTCGAACATGTCGGCACGCAGCTTCGCGATCGCCTTCGTGAAGCCGAAGAAGTCCTCGGCGCGCAGAAAAAAGCCGCGGAACGTTTTCTGACGCCAGGTGAGCTTGAGAGCGCGGGCGAGCCGGCGTTGCGGCTCGAGGGTCTTGTCGCGGTCGGCGCTTTCACTGCCCACCGTCGGCAGCTTGGCGGCGAGCGCGAGTGCTTCGAGCAGGGTCGATTTCCCCGATCCGTTCTCGCCGACGAAAAAGGTGACGTCCGACTCGAACGACAGCGTGCCGAGCTCGCGAATGATCGGTACGGTGAACGGAAACCGGTCGGGAGCGTTGGCTCTGCTTGCGTCGAGCGTGACCGTGCGGAGGTGCGTCATGGGTGCATGGTAGCGACTTGGCTCAACGAGGAGCAGACGGGACGCTGGACGGTATATTCAGGGGATGAATTCTCCCGCCCCTTCTCTCCCGGCCCGAGCGGACGCGCTCGCTTTGATGCACGAGTACACGGCGAGCGACTCTCTCCGAAAGCATATGTTGTCGGTCGAGGCCGCGATGCGCGCCTACGCGGAACATTTCGGCGAGGATCCGGAGCGGTGGGGATTGGCTGGATTGATCCACGATTTCGACTACGAGCGCTTCCCGAACGCCGCGCATTCGCCGACGGAGGAACACCCGTCGCAGGGCGTGAAACTGCTGCGGGAACGCGGCTGGCCGGAGGACGTTCTCCAGGCGATCCTCGGCCACGCTGCCTACACAAACGTCGCCCGCGAGACGCGGATGGCGCGGGCCCTCTTCGCCGTCGACGAGCTGACAGGTTTGATCACGGCGACGGCGCTCGTCAAGCCGACGAAGAGCGTGCATGATGTGGACGCGCGGTCGGTGAGAAAAAAGATGAAGGACAAGGCGTTCGCCAAGGGCGTGAGCCGCGAGGACGTCCTGTTGGGAGTGCAGGAGCTTGGCGTCGATCTCGATCAGCACATTCAATTCGTGATCGACGCGATGCGGCGCGAAGCCGATGCCATCGGTCTTGCCGGGGTGCCGGCGGCCGCGAGCGATACCCCATCGGCCGGGGCCCGGGAGGCGGCGCCCTGACGATCAACGTTTGCGTACAGTCGTCCGTTAATGAGAGTGGACACCGGCACCGCTTCGATGACCGCTGCTGCGACTACAATCGAACTGCCGTTCGGCATGCCGTCAGTGAGTGACGCTAGGTCGGACGAACGGGCGCTTGTCATCGCGGCGCAGAAGGGCTCGAGCGAAGCCTTCGCGCAGCTCGTGCGCGTGCATCAGCGTCGGGCGTATGCCGTGTGTCGCGCGATCGTGCTCACGCACGAGGACGCGGAGGACGCGGTTCAGGAGGGCTTCCTCCATGCCTACCGGGCGCTGGACCGTTTTCTTCCCGATCAACCGTTCGGCGCGTGGCTGTACCGCATCATGGCCAATGCGTCGCTGGATCTGGTGCGGCGGCGGAAAGTCCGCGACGCGGACGAGCTGCCGGATACGGTTCCCATGCCCTTTCGGGATCCGGGCGAATCGGATGAGCTTCGGCGTCGTCTCTCTCATGCGCTGACGAAGCTGACCGAGCGCCAACGATCG
>DATLPC010000087.1:0-95748 GCA_035535975.1 Gemmatimonadaceae bacterium
AGTGATGCTGAAGGCGCGATTCACCAACCCCGAAGGCGCGATATGGCCGGGCCAGTACATGAATGTCGCTTTGCAGCTTTACGTCGACCCGAACGCTTTGACCCTTCCCGCCCCCGCAGTACTGACCGGACAGCAAGGCACATACGTCTATACAGTGGACACAGGTAATACCGCGAAGCAGACTCCAGTGCAGGTATCCCGGACTGTGGATTCGCTTGCCATCATCGCCAGCGGATTGCGCGAGGGCGAGCGCGTCGTAGTAGACGGTCAGTCGCGCCTGATACCAGGAGCGAAAGTAGCAATCAAAGGGGCGCCCGGAACTCCCGTGACGCCAGGAGCACCGCGATGACCGCACTCTTTATTCGTCGTCCCGTCATGACTGCACTGGTCATGATTGGAATTCTGTTTTTTGGCACAGTCGCCTATCGACGCCTGCCGGTGAGCGATCTGCCGACGGTCGACTTCCCGACCATTTCGGTCGGGGCGAATCTGCCCGGTGCGAGCCCTGAAACGATGGCGGCCGCCGTGGCGACGCCGCTCGAGAAGCAATTCTCGACGATCGCCGGCATCGACAACATGACATCGACGTCGACGCTCGGCTCGATGTCGATCACGATGCAGTTCAATCTCGAGCGCTCGATCGACGGCGCGGCGCAGGACGTTCAGGCGATGATCGCCAAGACGCTGCGCGATCTTCCGCAGGGCATCATCCCACCGTCGTACCAGAAGGTGAACCCGGCCGATTCGCCGATCATCTTCTTCTCGTTCACGTCCGATTTGATGCCGCTGTCGCAGCTCGACGAGTACGCCGAGACGTTCATGGCGCAGCGCATCTCGATGGTGCCGGGCGTAGCGCAGGTAAACGTCTACGGCTCGCAGAAGTACGCCGTACGCGTCCAGCTCGATCCGACGGCGCTCGTGAGCCGCAAGCTCGGCATCGACGAAGTAGCGAGCGCGATCTCGAGTCAGAACGTCAACCTGCCGACGGGCATCCTCAACGGCCCGACCAAGACCTACACGGTTCAGGCGAACGGTCAGCTGCAGGACGCGGCCGGCTTTCGCCGACTCGTCGTCGCCTACCGGAACGGCGCGCCGATCCACCTCGGCGATCTGGGCAACGTCCTCGACGACGTCCAGAACAGCCGCGCGGCGGCCTGGTTCCGTGAGAAGCGGGGCCTCATTCTCGCGGTGCAGCGCCAGCCGGGCTCGAACACCGTGGCGGTCGCCGACGCCGTCAATGAGCTCGTGCAGAAGCTCAAACCGCAGCTGCCGGGCGGTGTGCAGATCGACAAGATGATCGACCGGTCGGTGACGATTCGCGAATCCGTCGCCGACGTGAAGTTCACGCTCGTGCTGACGCTGTTCCTCGTCATCGCCGTGATCTTCGTCTTCCTGCGCAATGTGTCGGCGACGGTCATTCCGAGTCTGGCGCTGCCGATCTCGGTGATCGGCACGTTCGCCGTGATGTATCTGCTGGATTACAGCATGGACAACCTGTCGCTGATGGCGCTCACCCTGGCCGTCGGCTTCGTGGTGGACGATGCGATCGTCATGCTCGAGAACATTGTCCGCCACATGGAAATGGGGAAACCTCCGATGCAGGCCGCCGTGGACGGCGCCGCGGAGGTCGGGTTCACCATCATGTCGATGACGTTGTCGCTGACTGCCGTGTTCATTCCGATCCTGTTCCTCGGCGGCATCATCGGGCGTCTGTTCCACGAGTTCGCGGTAGTGATCGCGGTGTCGATTCTCGTCTCGGGCTTCGTCTCGCTGACGCTCACGCCGATGCTGTCGAGCCGCTTCCTCCGTCCGCACGAGCACGACGAAAAGCACGGACGGCTGTACAACCTCACCGAGTCCGGATACGAGTGGCTCGTCGGGAAATACGAGACGAGCTTGCTCTGGGTGATGGACCACCGGCGCGTCGCGCTCCTGTTCTCGCTGATGATCCTCGTCGGAACGGTTGGACTGTTCGCGATCATTCCGAAGGGATTCATTCCCAGCCAGGACAACGGCAACATGTTCGCGACGACGGAGACGGCGCAGGGTACGTCGTTCGACGACATGGCGGCGCATCAGAAGCAGATTGCGGCGATCATCGCGCAGGACACGAACATTGCCGGTTTCATGTCGGCGGTCGGCGGCAGCACGACGATCTCCGGCTCGAATCAGGGCCGACTGTTCATGGGTCTGCCGCCGCGCTACAAGCGGCTGGCCGTCGACGACATCATCAAGGAGCTGCGACCGAAGTTGGCGAAGGTGCCCGGGGTCGTGGTGTACATGCAGAACCCGCCGGCGATTCAGATCGGCGGCCGCGTGTCGAAGAGCCTCTATCAATTCGCGATGCAGAGCTCGGACGTCACGACGCTCTATCCCGCGGCGCTCGCGCTCGTCGATTCGATGCGCAAATCGTCGCTGCTCCAGGACGTGACGAGCGATCTCCAGCTCGGGAATCCGCAGGCGAGCGTCGAGATCGACCGCGAGCGCGCAAGCTCGCTCGGCGTGAACGCGCAGCAAATCGAGACGGCCCTCTACAACGCCTACGGGTCGCGGCAGGTCTCCACCATCTACACGCCGAACAACGCGTATTGGGTGGTGATGGAGCTCCTGCCGAAATACCAGCTCGACCTGTCGGCGCTCGATCTGCTCTACATCCGCTCGGCCAGCGGCACGCTCGTTCCGCTGAGCGCGGTCGCCACTATCTCGCAGACCGCAGGACCGCTGTCGGTCAACCACTCGGGGCAGCTGCCGTCGGTGACGCTGAGCTTCAACCTTCCGCCGGGCGTCGCGCTCGGCCAGGCGACGGCGGAAGTGCAGCGAGTGGCGAACACGATCCTTCCGGCGTCGATCACGACCGGCTTCTCGGGCACGGCGCAAGCGTTCCAGTCGACGCAGGCCGGCATGCTCGCCCTGCTCGGGATCGCGATCTTCGTGATCTACGTGGTGCTCGGCATTCTCTACGAGAGCTTCATCCATCCGATCACGATTCTCTCGGGCCTGCCGTTCGCGACGTTCGGGGCGCTGCTGACGCTGCTCATCTTCAGGATCGAGCTGAGCGTCTACGCGTTCGTCGGCATCATCCTGCTCGTTGGTCTTGTGAAGAAGAACGCGATCATGATGATCGACTTCGCGGTGGAGTCGGAGCGCTCTGAAGGCCGTGCGCCGGCCGACGCGATCGTGCACGCTTGCTTGATCCGCTTCCGTCCGATCATGATGACGACGATGGCGGCACTGATGGGTACTCTACCGATCGCGTTGTCGACCGGGGCCGGCGCCGAGTCGCGGCGCCCGCTCGGTGTCGCGGTGGTCGGCGGTCTGGCGTTCTCCCAGCTTATCACGCTGTACGTGACGCCGGTGTTCTACACGTACATGGATTCGCTGAACCATCGGCTAACGACCGGGTTTGGTCGCCTCGGAAAGAAGCGGATGGCGGAGCAGCCGAAACCGGTGCCGGTGCCGAAGGTCGCGATCGAGCGGCCGGATGTGGCGGCTGGAGACTAAGGCATAAACGGCGCTTTTAGAAAGCGCTGGTGAGGGGCGCGCTGAGACCGCGCTTTTAGACAGCGCTGTTAACAGGCGCTCAAACCACGCTCGAAAGAAGCGCCTGTAGAGATCGCCGTCTGGGGCGGCGTTGTTTCCGAGCGGCGTTTGAGCGCCGTCTTCAGGCGCTCTTTACCAGCGCGGTTTAAAAGCGCCGCTTACAAGCGCAGGTTAAACGCGCCGTTTATGCCATAGAATCTGGGAATAAACCAGCCGTCGCCGGAGTCTCCCTCTCAGCAATGTCCCAACGCGACATCGATCGGTTCGAACGAGTTGTCCTGCCGCATCTCGACGATGCGTACACGCTCGCGCGCTATTTGGTGCGCGACGAGCATGACGCGCAGGATCTCGTTCAGGACGCGGTGCTGCGCGCGATACGGTACTTCGACGGCTACCGAGAAGGAGATGCGCGGGCGTGGCTGCTGGCCATCGTGCGAAACTGTTGTATGACCTGGCTGCGACGTCAAAGCGGCACGAAAAAGGTGTCGTTCGACGCGGGAGGACTGTCTGTCGCCGATCCGCGTGAGACCGACGCCCGCGCCATTCAACGGTCGGAGCGCGCGGCGCTGGCGCGTGCGCTCGATGCGCTGCCCGACGAGTTCCGCGAGGTCATCGTCCTGCGCGAGATCCAGGAGTTGAGCTACAAGGAGATCAGCGATGTCGTCGGCGTTCCGGTCGGCACGGTGATGTCCCGCCTCGCGCGCGGGCGAAAGCGATTGGCGTCGGCGTTAGGCCTCGACGCCAAGGAGGCAAGCTGACGATGCGTTGTGCCGAATGCACCGAACTGCTGTCGGCCTATATGGACGACGAGCTGATGCGCGACGAGCAGCAGGCCGTGCGAGACCACCTCGCAACCTGCGCCGATTGTGCGAGCGAAGAGAAGACGCTCGCGCTCACGTCGCGCCGGATCAAGGAAAACTTCATGCGACACTCGACTCCCGACGTTCTCAAGGCGCGCATTCGAAATGCGCTCGCGCAAGACGATGCGTTTACTCTCGCCGAACCAACTTCCATTGCGTCGCGGCGTGTGTGGCCGCGCTGGCCCGCGCTCGCCGCGGCCGGGCTTGTCGTCGCCGTGGCGAGCAGCACGATCACAGCGACGCTCGTGCAGCGATCCGTCGCGGGCAGCACGCTCGCCGGCGCCATCGCCGACAGCCACATTCGCTCCCTGATGCCCGGGCATCTCACCGACGTCGTCTCGACCAACCAGCACCAAGTCAAGCCGTGGTTCAATGGCCGAGTCGACCTATCGCCGGCGGTGCCGAACCTCGATTCGGCGGGCTTCCTGCTCACGGGCGGACGTGTCGATTACATCGACGGTCGCGCGGTGCCGGTCGTGACGTATGCGCGACGGCAACATGTCATCAACGTCTACGCCCGTCCTTCCGACGCCCGCTCGAACTCGGCGGCGGACGCACATGAACGCAACGGCTTTCACATGATCGAGTGGCAGAGCGGCGGATTGGACTACTGGGCCGTCTCCGATCTCAATAGCGCCGAGCTCGAGCAGTTCGTCGCCCTCTTCAAGCGCGGGTGACGACGACCTGGCCCTGCATCTTTGGATGCAACGCGCAGAAATAGTCGTAGCTGCCGGGCGTCGCGAAGGTCGTGGAAAAGCGCTGGTCCGTGTCGATCACAGGTGAGGCTTCGAACGAATTCTTTGCGCTCGCGACGAGGTGCGGCACATCGTCCGCAAATCAGGCACGGCACCCGGAATGGCAACCAAGAAGGGACAGCAGATTCTTCGCTTCGCTCAGGATGACAGCACTCGAAGGGTGTGGATCGCTACTCCGACCGTCGCAGCTCGCTATCCGAGAGCGAAGTCGGAACGCCCGGTGCGGCGGCCGAGCGAATTCGGAGGACGATGCGATCGACGGCGTCCGCGTAGCCCAACATTCCGCGTGGTACCGCGGGAACCGATGGGCCGAGATTGAACTGTTCGATCACCGCATTGAGCTGATCGCGCGACAGCGCGAGCAGCTGCTGCCGTAGCACGTTCTCCCCCTGACGGTACACCACGTACGGATCGAGCACCGCGGTCGGTCGTACATGCGGCTCGGTTGCCACCGCGGGGCTGGTGACGACGCGATCGACGCCTGGGTGAAGGGCCCGTTCGAGCGCGCCCTCGAGATACACGTATGTAAGCCCCTGCGCCCAATACCTGAGATCATCACGATTGGGCTGCTCGCTTTCCTGCGTCGTGCGAACCGAGACCGTTCCGTCGCTGAATTCGAGCCAGCCGTGCCACAAGCCGTCGCTCCCGCGCGTACCCAGCGCCGTCGCGACGTAAGCGCGGCCGTCGCGTCCTGTGATCGCTTCGGTGAATCGCACCAGGGTCTCGGCCATGCTTCCTCCCTCCGTGGGGCGCGCTTCGATGCAACGACAGGGCCCGGAAACTCATTGACGCTCGATTCTCGTAGGGTATGCTGGTTGTACCGGCCGGTCCCGTACGCTCTCGAGGCCCCAATGCCCTGCCTGTTCGTGGTCTTCGCGCTGTTCACGCCCCGCCTCGTCATCGCCCTGCTCTGGGTCTTCTCGAACTGGTTCAAGGGCTTCGCCGCGTTGTGGGGGATCCTCGGCTTCATCTTCCTGCCGACGACCCTCCTCTGGTACACAGCCGTTCAGCACTGGTGGGCGGGGGTCTGGTCCTTCTGGCCGATCGTCGGGATCGTGATCGCCTTAATGATCGATCTGTCTCCGGCGTCCCACAGGCGCGTGCGTCGCCGCCGGATTGAAGAGGAATAGCCACTCCGGAAAGGGCGTCGTACCGCGATCGTGACGCCCCGGACGTATCTATGGATGGGGGGCTGGGTCACGGAACGAATACAATTGTCCGCTGGTCAATGGACAGTTGCTGTTCCCGGCCCTAGATCCAAGCGACGCCGGCGCTCTAAGCGTCGGCGTGAAAACCGTTTCCGGTCCTCTGGTGTCCAATCTTCCACATCGAACCCGCCGACTCCCCTCCATGATCCGTCGCAGCAACCGGCGCGTACTCCGCCATCGACCGGTCCGCTCGGGCTTTACGCTGATCGAGATCCTCGTCGTGATCGTGGTGATCGCGATCCTCGCCACCCTGGTCGCCCCGAACATCTTCCAGCACGTGGGCGCCGCGAAAGGCGCGACGGCCAAGTCCCAGATCGAGATGCTCGGCGCCGCCCTCGACGCCTACCGGCTCGATAACGGACGCTATCCCACTACGGAACAAGGACTTGCGTCATTGTGGGAGAAGCCGCAGATCGACCCGCCGGCGAACTGGCGCGGTCCGTACCTCCGCAAACCGGTACCCCCGGACCCTTGGGGGCGTCCATACAACTATATGGCCCCGGGGCAGGTAAACCCGCAGGGTTACGATCTCCTCACCCTCGGCGCCGACGGCAAACCGGGCGGCGACGGCGAGGACGCCGATATCACGAGCTGGAAGTAGCGGCCGAAGTCGGCCGATAACCCGACGACATGCCCACGTACGCCTATCAAGCGGTTGACGGATCAGGAAAGCGGCTGCGTGGACAAGCGCAGGCGATCAGCTCGGGCGCTCTCGCGCGCACGCTCGAGGAGCGCGGGCTGTTCGTCCTCGACGTCGCGGAATCGAGCGAAGCCGCGCGCGGCGGATCGCGCGGTTTTCGGCTAGGACGGCGCCGGGAGATTCTCGAGGTAACGCGGGCGCTCGCCGCATTGCTCCCCGTCGGGATGCCGCTCGCCCAGGCGTTGAACGCCGCGTCGGGCGTCGCGTCGGGCGACGTCAGAGCCGCGCTCCAGGAAGTGCGCGCGCGCGTCGAGCGCGGCGACCCACTGAGCGTCGCGCTGGCCGAGCATCGTACACTTTTCTCGCCGCTGTACGTCGGCTTGGTTCGCGCCGGCGAAAAGAGCGGAGATCTCGACGCGGCGTTCCAGCGTCTGGCCGATCAACTCGAGCGCGACGAGCATCTCCGCGGAAAGATTCTCTCCGCGGCGATCTATCCGCTCTTGCTGGCGACGGCCGGCTCGGTCGCCGTGACCGTGCTTCTCTTCTTCGTACTGCCGCGTTTCGTCACCCTGCTCGAAGGGAGCGGCGCGCGGCTACCGAAGTCCACGTCGACGTTGCTCGCCTTTTCGGCGGCGCTGCACCGCGGATGGCCGGTGCTCCTACTCGTACCGTTCGTCGTCGCCGCGTTCGTGGCGTGGGTGCGCGGCAGCGAGGCTGGAGCACGCGCCTGGTCCACGATCATGCTCGGGCTGCCCGGCATTCGTACGCTTCGTCGGTACGCGCTTGCCGGAAGGTTCGCGCGGCTCGTCGGCGTTCTGCTCGGCGGAGGCGCGCCGTTGCTCACGGCGCTCGACGATACGATCGAATCGATCGGCGACCCGAACGCGCGCGACGACGTCGCTCGCATTCGCACGCGCGTGCGCGAAGGGAGTTCGCTGCGCGCCGCGTTGGCGGACAGCAGTCTCTTTCCCCCGATGCTGGCGCAGCTCGTCGGCGTCGGTGAGGACGCGGGGCAGCTTCGCACCTTCCTCATGAAGTCGGCAGACATCTTCGAGGAGCGGACGGAGCGCGCTACATCGCGACTGGCCACGCTCGCCGAGCCGGCGATGATCATCATGTTCGGCGCGATCGTCGCCTTTGTCGCGTTGTCGTTGCTGCAAGCGATCTACGGCATCAACGCCAACTCGTTCAAGTGATGCGCGCGCGCCGGGGGTACACGCTGTGGGAGCTGACGATGGTCCTGCTCGTCCTGGCCATCGCCGCGACGCTCGCCGTGCCCGCGTTCAGCGGCTTCGGGCGCGATCCGCAGCCGACGGGCGCCGACGCGATGCTCGGCCTGCTCAAGGACGCGCGCAAAGCGGCGATCGACTTCAACGCGAACGTGACGCTGCGGCTCGATCCGACGACGCTGGCGTACGAGGTCGATACGTCGGGCGTGAAGGGCTATGGCGTGCTCGCCACCGGAACGCTCGACATCGGAATGGCTCGTACGCTGGTCACGGATCTGCCGCGGTTGCAGTACGTCTTTCGGCCGACGGGCGCCGCCTTCGCTGACACGGTCGTCGTGCGTGGCGGGCCGCTGCCGCTGACAATTCGCGTGGACCCCTGGAGCGGAGTGGCGCATGCCGATTCGCTCTAACTCGGCGACTCGGCGACTCGGCGACTCGGGCGCTCGGCGCGGCCGTGCGCGGCGAGGGATCACGTTGCTCGAGGCAGTCGCGGCGATCGCGATCGTCGGGATGACGGCGGTGAGTGCGCTCGAAGCGGTCGGCGGCGACATGCGTACGGCCGAGCGAGCGAAGCGCGCGATCGAGGTCGAGGCGCTCGCGACGTCGCGGCTCGAGGCGATGAATCTGCTCGTCGATCAGGAACTACAGTCGCTGCCCGACTCGATCAAGGAAGGGAAGTTCACTCCGCCGCTCGACGAGTACACGTGGAAGGCGACGTCGACGCCGGTGTCCGATCAAGCCGGCCTCTACTCCGTTCACGTGACCGTCGAATGGACGAATGGTTCGTACGAGCTCAAGACGTTCATGTATCGTACGCCACGTCTGGTGACGCGACGATGAGAGGGATGGCGCGCGCGCGACGCGGCATGACGCTGATGGAGCTCGTGATCGGGCTCGCGATCACCGGGATGATGGCGGCCGCCGGCGCGGGCGCATTCTCGTCGATCATCGCGCATCGGCGCATCATTCGCGACGCGTCCGTGGACACGGAACGCGCCGCGGCGTTTCGCGAGATGCTCGAGACGTGGATCAACGCCGGCACCGTACAGATTCAGCGAGGCGGCGGGCCGCGCGGCCTGACGCGCGGCGTCGGAGCCGCGCTGCCGACGGGCGGTGGACGGGGGGGCGGTGGAATCACCAGCAACACCGCGGCTGTTTCGGCGGCGACCGCGATCGGCGACGAGATTACTTTCTCGACGACGGCGCTCAACCCGGCGTTCACGGCGAACGTCCGCATCCGCCTGTACATCGACGGCGACGACAACACGCCCGAGCGCGGTCTGACGATGGAGTACCAGCCGAACCTCCAGCGGCCGCTCGTGCGCCGCATGCTCGATTCGACGATCGACACACTCAAGGTCGAGTATCTCGATCCGCGGACAGACAAATGGGTCCGCGCTTCCGAGGCGGCAACGATCTCCACACAAACCGCCGTGCGGATAACGCTCCTTCCCGGTGAGAAGCACACGATCCCGCCGATCCTCCAGGTGCCGATGATCTTCATGATCGGCGACCAGAACGGCCGACGGGGGAATTTTTCCCCATGAACATCGGGCGGCGTCAACGCATCCAACGGAGGGGGGCGCGTCGAGGGGTCGCGCTGCTCGCCGCGCTCTGGCTCGTCGTCGCGATCGCGACGGTTGCGCTGCAATTCAGCCTCGAGGCGCGCGAACGCCGCACCGTCGGCATACTCGCCTCGGAGCGTGGCATCCAGCGCGCCGCCGCGCTTGGCGCGCTCGCCGCGGTGCAGGCGAAGCTCGAGCAAGCGTTGCGCGTTGCGCCCTCCGGCAACAATGTCGCCATCGCCCGGCTGCGTGCGAGCGATCCGTGGGCGTACGTCGACTCGTTGTACTCCGTACCGGTCTACGTCGACAGCATGGAGGTCGACGTCGTGGCGCGCGATCTGGGCGAGCGGCTCAATATCAACCAGGTGAACGAGACGGAGCTGCAAACCTTCTTCAGCTTCCTTCTCGGCGACTATACCAAGGCGACGCACCTTGCGCAGGCGGTCATGGATTGGCGCGACGCGGACAGCATTCCGCGTCCGAGCGGCGCCGAGCGTGACGCGTATATCAAGGCAGGAGTGCTTGCGCTCCCGACGAACAGCACCTTCCGAGACGTGGAGGAGTTGGAGAACGTCATGGGTATGACGCCCGACATTTACGCGGTCGTGTCGCCGTACCTGACGACTCGCGGCTCCGGCGCGATCAACATCAACACGGCGCCGGTTCCGGTGCTTCGCGCGCTTCCCGGAATGACGGACGCCACGCTCAACATGATTCTCATGCTTCGGTCGCAGGGCCGCCGCATCGACGCTTTGAGTCAGGTCTTTCAACAAGGCGCGGGGCGTCGACCGCTCCCAGGCCAACTGGCGTCGCAGGCGGCGATCAATCAGCTCGCTGCTCGCACGACGACCCGTACGAACCAGGTAGAGTTGACGATCACGGCGCGCGTCGGACCGCAAGCGCCGCCGACGGAGCTCATTGTCGTCCTGGCGCCTGTGACTGGCAGCACCACCAGTCGCGAGGTGACCACCTCGAACTCAACCGCGTTCGTGACGAGCAAGCTATGGCGATGACCGCCGCGACGAATTCACGCGCCCGGTATCGCACCGGCATCGCGCTCTCCCCGACGCAGCTCTGCGCCGTGGACATGCGCTTGCGCGGTAGCGCGGACCGGTCGTGGCGGACGGAGCTCGAGGCGCCGCCGGCTGACGCGGCCAGTTGGCCGTCGCTGGCGAGCGCGCTGGGTCAACTCGCCACTCAACTCGGCCAGCCGGGGGCGTTGGACATCTCGCTGATGCCGCCCTTCACCGAGGTGCGGCGACTCGCGCTCCCGCCCCTCGGACGCGACGAGATGCAGCGCGTGTTGAGTCGCGGCGCGTCGCGCTACTTCGTCGGTGCGCGTGGGCCGCAGGTCGTCGGCGCGTCGCCGGCCACGCGGCGTCGTCGCGGTGAGATGCTGCCCGTCGTCGCGGCAGCGGCGTCGGCCCGGCTCGTCGAAGCGATTCGTTCGGCGGCCGAGGGCGCGGGCTTCACCATCGAGTCGATCGCCCCGGCCGAGAGTGCGTGGGCGTCGGGGGCATTCGCCCTGTGGCCGGCCTTCACTCGTCAGTCGTCGTTCGCGATCATCTGCCAGGACGAACGGACGCACGTTTTGGAGCTCGACGGCAAACGGCTCGTCGGTGTGCGTCGGTTCCGCGACGGCTCGGCCGATGCGCAGCTCATCGCCGATACGGTGACGTCGGCTGCCCGGGTCGGCATTGCCGGCGATTCGCGCGCGCGGCACGAGCTCGCGGCCGCGCTCAACGTCCACGGCGTGAACGCCAACGTTGCGGGAACGGCCGGTGAATGGTCGTCCGCGGCCGAGCGTCCGGAACTGATTGCCGCGCACTTCGCCGGCGGCGACGCCGGACCGACACTCCGCGCCGACAACGACGTCGCAATTCAACGCGCCGGAGCGCGTCGCCTCACCTGGAATCTCACCGGCGCGGCCGCGGCAATGCTGCTTCTTGCCGCCGGCATCGAGCTGTGGGGAGTGAAGCGCCAGCTCGCGCAGGTTCGCGCCGAGCGTGAGCGGCTGCGTCCGGAGATCGCCTCAACGCTTCTCGGCCGGTCGACGGTCGACGCCACGTACCGCGAGCTCACATCGCTCAACGCGATCGAGCGTGCCGCGCCGCGCTGGTCGTCGGTGCTCGTCACGTTGAGCGAGTCCGTGCCCGAGGACGCGTTCCTGACGGCGATTCGTGCCCGTGAGGATTCTCTCATCATTGACGGAATGGCGCCGCACGCCAAGAAGGTGTTCGACGCGATGCAGAATACGAGCGGCCTGCTCGACGTAAAAGCGAGCGCGCCGGTTCGGCGTGAGACGCAGGACGACGGCGTCTCGCTGGAGCATTTCGCCATCGCCGCGCGCGTCGAGTCGGCGCGCAAAATCGCCAAGCCGGCGACGGCGCCCGCATCCAACCCGGCGCCGGCGAGCGGGGCGGGGAGATCGGGCCAATGAAGTGGAGCACGCTCAGCGCCCGCGAGCGCCGCACGGTGTCGGTCGGCGGCGCGATCGTGCTTGCCAGCCTCGGTTTCTTGTACGGCGTTCGCCCCTATCGCGCCGCACTCGAAGACGCCCGCGGTCTATTGGCGACCGAGCAGGCCACGCTCGCCCGGGAGCGCGCGGCGGTTGCCTCGGCCAAGCAGAACCCGCAGTTGCACAAAGTCGCCGATTCCGCGATGCGCGCCATGCGCCCGCGATTGTTCGAGGGCAAGGACGACGTGATGGCGAGCGCCGAGCTCGCGTCGTATTTGGGCGACGTCGCGCGACGGGCGCGTGTTTGGTTGCAGGACGCGGGAACGCGGCCGGCCGCGCCGGCCGCGGACGGCGTGCGCACTCTGCGCGTCGAGATTCGGGGCGAGTCGGACATTGTGGGAGTTCTCATGTTCCTGCAGGCGCTGGAGCGCGGCGACAAGCTCGTCCGCATCGATCGCTTGGACATCTCGCGCTCGCCCCGCGCGAGGGAAGAGGAGGTCGAGACCCTCTCGATCGCCGCCACGATCTCCGGATTCGCGGTGTCCGATTCGACGACCGCCTCGGTATCGCCGAATCCGCCCTCGGTCGCTTCTACCACGAACGGAGCGAGCCCGCGATGAACTGGCGCTCCGTTACCAAGATGCCCGACGTTCGGACCGCGCTGGTGGTACTCGTGGCGGCCGTCGGCGTCGTGGGATGGACGCTTTCCCGAGCCCTCCGGACACCGACCGCCGGGGGTCCGCCGGTCATGAGTGTCGCTGCCTTGGAGCCGATCACCCGCGGGGTATTGCCGCCGCCGGCCGACATTCAATCGGCCGTCGACGCCGACTTGTTTTCACGCGATCGAAGCGCGCCGTCGGCGCCGTATCGGATGCCGGGGGAAAGTGCCCCGGATAACAAGCCTGTCGTCGAACCTATGAAGCCGTTGGTGCTCGGCACCGCGGTCGCGAACGACGGCCGCAGCTTCGCGACGCTTCAACTGGGCGACGCGACGCCGACGCTGGTGCATGTCGGCGACAAGATCGGCGAATGGACGGTGAAGGGTATCGAACGCAGAAAAGTCGTGCTCGTGAGCACCACCGGCAGTCGCGCCGAGCTCACGGTGCCTAAGCCAGGATATTGATATGCGGATTCGTCTCGGAACTGTGATCGCGGCGGCGCTCGCGCTGATGTTGGCGTCGCCTCCCTTATTCGCCCAACGCGGTGGACGGCAGACGCCGGCCAAACCGGACACGGCGAAGAAGCCGTCCGCCTCGGTGTCGTTGGACTTTCAGGATCAAGACCTCAAGGTCGTCCTCGACGCGCTCGCCGCGGCAGGTGATCTCAACGTCTCGATGACCAACATTCCGTCACAGCGCATCACCGTGCACATGGGGCGTCCGGTGGATCGCGAGGGAATGATCGATGTGCTCAAGAACGTCGCCGAGGCGAATGGGCTGAAGTTCACGCAGACCCCGACGCTGATTCAGATCTCCGGCACTCCGGCCGAACGCGGGCCAACGCCGCAACAGATTCTCCAACAGCAGCTCGCGCAGGCGAATCAACAGCAGCAGGTCCGGCTCTATACGTATCGGCTGCGACATGCGAGCGCCGTGCAGCTCGCGCCGGTGCTGACGAATCTTTTCTCCGGCCTCACCGGCGGTTTCACGAACACGAACGGTCGCGGCGGTACGTTCACCGTGCCGAACGCGAACGGCGGTTTCACGACGATCCAGACCGGTCCACCCGGGAACATCCAGACGTTCCCGCAACAGCAGAACAATCCCGGTCGCGGTGGCGGCGCCGGTCGTGGCGGTCAGGCCAATAACCAAGCCGGCGCCGAGCAGGCGATCGTCGCGGGCGCACCGGGCGGGGGCCGCGGCGGGGCGATCGCCAATGCCATCAACAGCATCTTCCAGGCGACGAGCGGGTCGCTGTCCAACCAGGCGAACGAGATTCGGATTATCGCGGAGGAGACGAGCAACTCGCTCCTCGTCCGCGCGACCGATTCCGACTGGGCGCTCGTCCAGCAAATCATCCAGGGCGTCGATCTCCGTCCGCTCCAGGTCCTGATCGAAGTCACGATCGCCGAGGTGACGCGCACGCGCTCGCTCGACCTCGGGGTGTCCGGCGTCGTCAAGCATACGGAAACCGGCAAGGACGCGACGAACGTCACGGCATCGGCGCCGTCGCTGGCCAGCGCGCGCGACTTCATCCTCGAGCTGACCGGGGGCCGCGGCACGATCAACTATGATGTCGCGCTCAATGCGCTTCAGGCGCGGGGCGACGTCAAAGTGCTGTCGCTCCCGGTCATCATCGCCCAGAACAACCGCCAGGCGTCGCTCAACGTCGGCTCGTCGCGTCCGTTCGTGCAGATCTCGCAGACGGTTCCGAACGATCCGACGGGACGCGTGCAGACGGTGCAATACATCGACGTCGGCACGATCCTCACGATCACGCCGACGATCAACCCCGACGGCTACGTCAATCTCCAAGTGACGCAGACCGACAACAGCGCGACGAACGAAGTGCAGTTCGACGCGCCAATCATCAACAAGCGGGAAGCAACGACGCAGGTCTTCATTCGCGACGGACAGACCACGGTGATCGGCGGCCTCGCCGGCAACACGAAGACGCGGCAGGACCAGGGAATCCCATTGATCAGCCGCATTCCACTGATCGGCACGCTGCTGTTCGGCAACACGTCGCGCACGGACGACACGACGGAGCTCTTCCTCTTTCTCACGCCGCACATCATCTCCAGCGACGACGACGTGGACAAGCTGCGCGAAGCCATTCGGGAAGGAAGCGACCTGCTCAGGCAGATGAACATCGGGCCGCACATCATCCCGCGCGCCGACACGATTCCCGTTCCACCGCTTCGTCCGCCGCAGGACAGCACGAAGAAGGATTCTCTCACGACGATGCGTCGCCGCCCGCCGCAGCAATGAGCGTCACGCAGCGCCCCCGGCCCGACGCGGAGCACTCGGCGACGGAGCTGCTCGAGGTCGAGCGGCTCACGACCGCGCTGTCCGCCGATTGGCTGGAGCAGTACGGTCTATTGCCGCTCAGGTTGGAGAGCGACGCGCTCGTCGCCGGTACGTGGCTCGACCACGTCGAGCCGCTGGCGCTCGATGATCTGCGCTTGCTGTTTGGCGCGCGCGTCGTGCTCGAGCGGTTCAGCGAGCACGATCTGCGAACGGCCATTCGCCGCGTCTACGCGCCGGAGGCGGCAACCGCCGAAGGGGTGATCGCCGGTCTGACCGGTGAAGCGCGCGCCGTCATCGACGTCGACGAGATTCCGCTCGACGATCTGCTGCATCTCGCCAACGAGGCGCCGGTCGTTCGCCTCGTCAACCTGCTCCTCATCGAGGCGCTCGACGCCCGGGCATCGGACGTGCACCTCGAGGCCTATCAGGACGGTTTGCGCGTGCGCTACCGCGTCGACGGCGTGCTTCAGAACGCGCCATCGCCCCCGCCGCACCTCACGGCCGCGATCATCAGCCGTCTCAAGATCATGGCCGAGCTGGACATCGCCGAGCGGCGGCTTCCGCAGGACGGACGCATTCGCCTGCGACTGCAGAATCGCCAGGTGGACGTCCGCGTTTCGACGGTCCCGACGCTGCGTGGTGAGAGCGTCGTACTGCGATTGCTCGACAAGGAGCGTGGCCGGATCTCGCTCACCGAGCTGGGAATGGCGGGGGACACGCTCGAGCTCTTCACCGAAGTAGTCTCACGGCCGCACGGCATCGTGCTCGTGACCGGCCCGACCGGCTCGGGCAAGACGACGACGCTCTACGCCGCGGTCGAGATGATCCGCACCGGCCGTGAGAAAATTCTAACGGTCGAAGATCCGGTCGAGTACGAGCTGGCCGGAGTACCCCAGGTCCCGGTGAACGAAAAGGTCGGCGTCACCTTCGCCGCCGCGCTGCGTTCGCTCCTTCGCCAGGATCCGGACATCATTCTCGTCGGCGAAATCCGCGACGCCGAGACGGCACAGATCGCGACGCAAGCCGCGCTCACCGGGCACTTGGTGCTCTCCACGCTCCACACCAACGACGCGCCGACCGCCCTCACGCGCCTGCTCGATCTCGACGTCGCCGCGTACCTCGTGGCGAGCACCGTCGACGCCGTGCTGGCCCAGCGTCTCGTCCGCGTGATCTGCACGAACTGCCGGACGGAGACGGTTCCCGACAAGGCCGCGGCGCGCCGACTGGACCTTTCCGCATTGGGTCTCACTCGCGTGTGGAAGGGCCGCGGTTGCGACGAATGCCGCGGCACCGGCTATCGTGGTCGCACGGGGGTCTACGAGCTGCTCGTGATGGACGCCGATCTGCGATTGGAAGTTCAGCGCCGGCGCGGATCCGAAGAACTGCGCTCGATGGCGATCGCGAAGGGGATGCGGACACTGCTCGATGACGGATTGAGAGCGGCGCGGGCCGGCGTCACGACTTTGGATGAGGTGCTGCGGGTCGCGCGAGCGTAGGGCCCGGACCTCGGCGCGTGAGCCGCATCACAGTTCCGCCTCCGCGACCTCGCCACTTCGTGATGCACGCCACGTTATTGAGAACATTCTCACGCGCTCCCGGAAAATATTTCTCCTCAGCGCCGATTCCTCGCACACGGTATGCGACAGAGCCCGACGATTCCACCCATGCCTGCTCTCCGCAGGCGGGCTCAGACGTAACCGTTGCTGTGAGGTGCTCATGAACCACAAGATGCTCACAGGCGTTGCCGCGTTGTTCGTCGCGGGCGCCGCGGGTCTCCAGGCGCAGGTACGCCCGGACACCGGCAAGAAACCCGTCCAAGCGGCCGGCGTCATCGCGACTGATACACTCATCATCGAGTGGTATCGTCCCACTGGCACCGTTTGCAGCACCGTCGACGTGACCGCGGCGAAGGCGGTTCAGATCAAGTCGGATCTCTTCAAGGCCGATGCAGGCATGATCTCTCCCGACTCGGCGAAGATCGTGGCCCTCTGCGCGGTGCCGGGCCAAATCGGCTCGGGCGAGATGAACGTCGATAACGGCGTGACCCAGTACGCGATCGACATCATCCCCAACGGCAAGAAAACGCATACGAAAGTGATCGTGGACGCGAACACCGGCGCCGTGCTGTCCTCCAAGCAGTTTGGCGGACTGCGTGGATTGGCCGGATGGGTGCGTGAGAGCGGTGAGCACAAGACAAACACGGTGAAGCCGCCGAAAGACACAACGACCGTCATGACCAAGACGACGATCACCGTCACCAAGGACTCGAGCCTCAAGAAGGACACGAGCAAGGTGAAACCGCCGACCACCTGAGGACTCGCGGGCGCGGGTCTCTCCCAGCGGGGCGCCGTGGCAGCGGCGCCCCGTTTTTGTTTGGTTCACTGTCGCCGCGACGTTGACAAGGTGAGGCGAATGCGGGAAGCTAGTGCGCGCATCATCGAGCTCCCGCCCGTCTCCCATGCAACGACTCATCGCGCCCTTCTCGGTCCTTCTGGTCGGCGGACTACTCCTCGCCTGCCGAGGCAGCGCCCCCGCCACCGCGACGGCGACGGTTCCCGCGGCGAAGTATCTGGCGATTTGGGCCGGGCCGCAGGAACACATCCAGGGCGACAAGGTCATGACGCCGATCGGGCCGAGCTTCGTCGCCATCATCGACGCCGATACCGCGAGCCCCGGCTACGGGTCGATCGTCACGTCGGTGCCGATCGGCGACATGGCGATGATGCCGCATCATATGGAGTACGTCTTTCCGCGGAGCGGCGTGGTGTTCGCCGACGATTACACGGCGGGAAAAGCGTTTCTCATCGATTTGCGAGATCCCACGGCGCCCAAGCGCGTCCGCACGATGGACGGTGTGCCGGGCTTCGAGAAACCGCACAGTTTCGCGCGCCTCGCCAACAATCACGTCATCGCGACGCTTCAGTACGGCAACGGCATGAAGCCGGGCAACCCGGGCGGGATCGCCGAGTTCGACGCCGATGGAAAGTTGGTGAGGAGCGTGTCGTCCGCCGACTCGAGCATGCCCGGCGCGCGTATTCGCAACTATGGTCTCGAAGTGCTGCCGGCCATCGACCGCATGGTCACGACGAGCGCGCCGATGGACACCGAGCACACGGCGAACACGGTGCAGCTCTGGCGCCTCTCCGATCTCAAATTGCTCAAGACGATCGCGATGCCGAAGGTCGCGAACGATTCGGTCGACCAACAACCATTCGAGGTCCGCGCGCTCCCCGACGGCAAGAGCGTGATGCTCAACAGCTACCTGTGCGGCATGTATCACCTCACCGTGGACGGCGATACGCCGCGCGTCGAGCTGGTGAACTCGCTCCGTTCACCGCCCGAGAGCGGTTGCTCGGTGCCGGTGATCGTGGGCCGCTATTGGGTGATCCCCGTCGCTTATGGGCGCCGCGTCATCAGCCTCGACATCAGCGACCCGACGCACGCGACACAGGTCGCCGAGCTGAAGACCGACTCGACCTTCCTTCCGCATTGGCTGTCGGCGGATCCGGGTAGCGATCGTATCGTGCTCGTCGGGCAGGACGATGGCGAGCCGCGCGTGACGATCATCCGGTTGGACCAGGCCACCGGCGCTCTGAGTTGGGATGACCGTTTTCACGACGGAGACAGGACCAAACACGGTGTGAGCTTCGCGCGCACCGATTGGCCGCACGGGAAAATCGAGCACGTCGTTCCGCACGGCGCGCTCTTCGTCGCGCAGCCAAAACCGTGAGGTTATCGCAAGTGATGATTCGTCCTTTGCGCGCCCTCGTCTTACTCGCCGCCTCGGCGTCGCTCGTTCACGCTCAACGGCGTCGATCTCTTCCGCTCGACTCCGGAGCCGTCGGCGACATCGCGCGCCTCCTCCTTCTCGAAGACGTGCGTCGCTTCGACTCCCTCGAGCTCTCGAGCGCGCTCCAGTCGAAGCATCCCGAGGTCCGCCGCCGTGCGATGCTCGCCGTCGCGCGGATCAATGACAAGCGCGGCGTTGCCCTGCTTCGCGCGCGACCACTCGACGCCGATACCGCGCTCGCCGCGACGATGGTGTTCGCCGTCGGCCAGCTCCGCGACACGCTGACGATCGCCTGGTTCGATTCGCTGCTGTCCAATCCGCGAACCGCGCCGACAGTCGCCACCGAAGCCGCTTGTGCGCTCGGAAAGATCAAAACGGCGGCGGCTCGTGCGGTGCTGGCGCGATACCTCACCAACGTCACCGCCGGCCCGCGCACTCGTGACGCGATCGGTGAGGCGCTTCTCGCCATCGGCCGCTCGACCGCGCGCGGCGACATCGCGCCGATCGTGAAATGGACGTCTTCCCCCGACGAGGAGATTCGCTGGAGAGCGACGTGGGCCATCTTTCGCCCCCGCGATCCCGCTGCCGTGGGCGATCTGCTCCGTCTGAGTGACGACCGGTCGGGGCACGTCCGCTCGTGGGCTGTTCGTGGGCTCGTCAAGTCGCAAGCAGACTCGGCGTCGGTCGGCGAGCGCGCGGAAGCGAAGCTGCTGGCGGCGCTCCGCGACACAGACCGGCGCGTGCGCAGCGAAGCGATCCGCGCGCTCGGCAGCTACTCGGACTCGCTTGCCCTGACGGCGCTCACGAACGGCTTGTCGTCCGCGGACAGCTGGATCTCGGTGAGCGCCGCGGAAGGGCTGGGGAGGTCTCGTCTCTCGTCCGTCGTGCCGGCGCTCGTCGCGGCCACAGATGCGACGCGCCCCTGCGCGCTGCGCGCCACCGCGATTCGACAACTGCAACCCTTCGCCAATGCCGAAGCCAGAACAGCGGCGAGCGCGCTGGCGCGCGATACGGTTCCTTATTGTCAGAACCTGGCGGCGCAGATTCTACGCGATACGGCAAACGCCGGTCGCGGTGGTGCCGGTGGTGGACGCGGTCGGCAACCGCAGCAGCTTGTCGAACGGCCAATGTCGGAATATCGCGCGATCGTGGAACGGTGGATCGTTCCGTCCTACAACGGCAAGCCGCTTCCGCGCGCCAGGATGCGAACCGTACGCGGCGATATCGAGCTCGAGTTGTACGCCGGCGATGCGCCGCTGGCGATGCACGCGATGACGCGCATTCTCGACGGCGGGAACATTGTCGGCAGCGAGTTCTCGCGCGTCGTGCCTGACTTCGTCGATCAAGAGGCGACGATTCGCGACGCGGCTGTCCAGCGCGATGAGGTGAATCGCCATCGACTGACGCGCGGCAACCTCGCGTGGGCGAGCGCGGGGCTCGATACGGGGCGTCCGGGCTACACGCTCAATCACACGCCACAACCGCACAACGAAGGTGATTTCACTTCGCTCGGCCGCGTGATCCGCGGCCAGGACGTCGTCGACCGCATCGAGCTCGGCGATCGGATTCTCGGCCTGCAGATAATCACGAACACTGCCAAATGACGTTGACGCGATTCTTGTTTCTAAGCAGCGCAGCGGTTGCAGGTCGTTCCGCTCCAACCATAAAACAACTCTCATGAGACATTCACGGCCCCTTTCGCTCGCGATCCTCAGTGGACTGTTCGCGAGTGCTGTGTCGTGCAGCCATCCGTCGACCGTGACAGCACCCAGCCCGTCAGCGTCGCGCTGGCTCCCCACGTGGTCTCCGAGTCAGCAGGCCACGGTCGCGCGGCCCGCCGCGGGAACACCGGACCCGGTGCCCACGTACGCCAACGTCACGCTGCGCCAAATCGTTCATACGACAATCGGCGGCGACCGCGTTCGCATCAGAATCTCGAACGAGTACGGCGATCGTCCGCTCAAGATCGACGCCGCCCACATCGCCCTTCGCACCAGCGGCTCGACGATCGATCCGGCAAGCGACCGAGCACTCCTGTTCGGCGGAAAGCCGTCGGCGATCGTCAGAGCCGGCGCCGTGCTGACGAGCGATCCGATTTCGTTTGCCGTACCCAAGCTCGGCGATCTGGCGATCAGCCTCTATCTTCCCGACTCGGCGCGCACCGGTACAAGACACTCGCTCGGTGTGCAGACAATGTACGTCTCGCGTTCCGGCGATCAGACGACGAGCCCCACGTTCAAGGCCGACACGACACTTCGTTCTTGGGTTTTTCTCTCTGGCGTCGACGTGACGAACCCGAGCATCACCGGAACGATCGTCGCCACCGGTAACTCGATCACCGACGGATTCGGCGCGACGCCGGACTCGAATCGCCGCTGGCCCGACGTGCTCGCGCGACGGCTGC
Organism: Gemmatimonadaceae bacterium; assembly: GCA_035535975.1. Lineage (GTDB taxonomy): Bacteria > Gemmatimonadota > Gemmatimonadetes > Gemmatimonadales > Gemmatimonadaceae > JAQBQB01. Next base: position 21,419 of record DATLPC010000087.1, read on the forward strand.
TGTCGAGCAATGAGCCGCCAAAAGCCGTCGTGAACGCCGGCATCTCCGGGAATCGCGTGCTCACGTACGGCACAGGGCCGAGCCTCCTGTCCCGCTTCGACCGCGACGTGCTGATGCAGCCGGGCATCACGCACGTGATCATTCTCGAGGGGATCAACGACATCAGTCGCAGCGGTGTCGACACGGTGACCGCGGACGACATCATCTATGGACTCCGTCAAGTCGTGGAAAGGGCGCACGAGCGAGGAATCGTCGTCTACGGCGCAACGCTCACACCATATGAACGGGCGCGTCCGGAGAATGAGCAGAAGCGCCAGGCCGTCAATCAGTGGATCCGCGCGAGCGGCGTATACGACGGTGTCATCGACTTCGACGCGGCGATTCGCGATCCGGCGAAGCCGACCCGCATGCTCCCGCAGTACGACTCGGGCGATTCCTTGCACCCGAGCGACGCCGGCTACCTGGCGATGGCGAACGCGATCGACTTGGCGCTGTTCCGCCGCAAACGCGACTAGCGGTGGCAATTGGGTCATGTCCAAAGACGGCATCACGCGCGTTCGCGCCTTGACGAAGAAGCTCCCCGACGTCGAGGAGGGTACGACCTTTGGCTATCCCGCGTTCAAGGTCGGTGGGAAGACTTTCGCCTGGTTCCCGAAGAAGAAAGAAGTCGAGCCCGGATCGCTCGGTGTGCGCATGACCATTCTCGAGCGTGAGTATCGCATCGCCGCCGAGCCGCGCGTCTACTATGTGACGCCGCACTACAAGGATTACGACTCTGTGCTCGCCCGCGTCGACGAGTTGACGGACGCCGCGTTGCGCGAATTGCTCGAATCGGGTCACGAATACATCGTGACGAAGTCAAAGGGTTCCGGCACGACGCGACGGCGACGACGTTGACCAAATCGGTGGCGCACGACATCCGGCGCGAGCTCACCGCGGTTCCCGAATCCCCCCTCGTCCAGATCGCGACCCTGGCCGAGTCGATGCCGGGATCGATCAAGCTGTGCTACGGCGAGTCCGATCTCCCGACGCCATCCTTCATCACCGAGGCGGCGCATCGAGCGGCACTCGACGGTCACACGTTCTACACCCACACCGCCGGGTATCGAGAGCTCCGTAGAGCGATCGCCGACAAGATCCGAGAGCTGCACGGCGTCGAATACGACGACGCCGAGATCATGGTCACCGTCGGCGCGTCGATGGCGATCTACGCGGCGATCCGCGGGTGCATTGGGCCCGGTGACAACGCCGTCATCGTCTCACCGGCCTACGCGATCTACGCGAATGGCGTGACGATGTGCGGAGGCGAGCCGCGTTTCGCGCCGCTCATTCGCTCAGGTCCGGGCTTCGCGCTCGACGTCGACCGCGTGCGCGCGGCGATCGACGGCAACACGAGAATGCTCGTCGTCAACAGCCCATCGAATCCGACGGGCGTGACTCTGACGACCGACGAGCAGCGCGGGCTCGCCGAACTGGCGGAGACGCACGGCCTCCGTCTCCTCGCCGACGAAGTGTACGAGCGAATCACCTACGACGCACCGATCGCGCCCTCCTTTGCTCGCGTGGTCGAGAACACGGAGCGGTTGATCGTCGCCAACAGCTTCTCGAAGACCTATTGCATGACCGGATGGCGACTGGGCTGGGCGCAGTCGAGCCGGGAGGTGATCCGCGCGTTGACGACCGGCGTCGAGTTCATGACTTCGAATGCGGCGGCGCCGGTGCAGCAAGCGGGAATCGCCGCGCTGCGCCATGGTGAGGAATGCGTCGCCGAGCTCCGCGCGCATTGCGCGGCGCGACGCGCGCAAGTGGTCGAGGGACTGTCGCGCATCGATGGGGTTCAGGTGGCCGCGCCCGCGGGGAGCTTCTTCGCGTTCTTTACGATCGACGGCGTCGCCGACTCCGCGGCGTTCGCGCTCGAGCTGCTGCGCGAGACAGGCGTCGCATTGGCTCCGGGCTCGGCGTTCGGGCCGGGCGGGGAAAACGCGCTGCGCCTCTGCTTTGCTTCCACGGAACGTACGATCGAGGAAAGTCTCGACCGGCTGCGTCAGGCGCGATCGTTCTCGAACAGATATTTGTCGCGCAGGTAAGCGACGCGCATCCCGGCGCGCAGCATGTTGCGATATGAGGGATTCGGACGGTCGGGCGTGTCGGGCGCTGTTTCCGCCGTGACCCAGCTGCAGCCGAGCCGCTTCGCGTCATCAAGTCGTTTCGCGAGCAGTGCCGTCTGCGCACCCTTGTTGCGAGCGGCGGCGGATGTGCCGGCGACGCCGAGCCACGCGCCTTCGTTCCGCACGAACATCGCTGCTCCGGCGATCGGGCGCTCGTCGTCGAACGCCATGTAGTAGTGCCACCCCGGATGGCCGAGGGCAGATATGAGGTCCGGTTCGATGAGCTCCGGGAGACCGAACGCCGCGGCAACGATCGATCGATAGGCTCCGGCAGACTCGATACCGATCTCGCGCACTGAAACGGTCCCGATCGGAGCCGCGGCGACGTCACGCGGATCGCCCACCAACTTCACGGTGGGCGTTTTCAAAACGCCGCCCTGTTGGGTCAGCGTGGTCGGGCCGCCGATGATCGTCGCGTCCGGGCCGCACTCGACGAGCCAGCGCGGCACGCCAGCCTCTCGAAAAAACCCATTTACCTCACTGAGGAGCGGCGCGTCGAGCGGCCGGTCCAATCCGATGCCGATCGTGCGATTGAGCGCGGCGGCGTCAGCTCCCGGCGTAGCGAGGACTACGGCGCCGCCGATGCGTCGCACTCGAGTTCCTAGTCGATCCCTGTGCGCGGCCGGCACCGCTTCAACGCGTTGCCTCCACGCCTCGGCCTCGAGGAACTCGATTCGCGCGCTGTCGGTCACCGTCTGACGTTAGCGCCGCGTCGCGGCAAAGACGAGTCTCACCGGCTTTAGAGAGTGTAGAAGAACCGTCCCTTGAAACCGGGCACCGTGACCATCTCGCGCAATCCGCCGGGCAAAAGCCGCAGCTGACCGGGCGTGAGCAACTCTTTGATCCACGGTCCTTCGGCGTAGACGATCTCCCACATCGCCGTGGCCGCGTCGTTGACGTGTTTGGCGGCGTCTTTCGCGCTGTATGCCTCGGGGAGCTTCGCCAAGTACTCGGCCAGCCCCCCGAACACGCTGTCGGCGCGCGCGATGAGCATCTTCTGCCGCGCCTGCACCCGCTCCGACTGATCGCGCGTCAGCGCCAGCGAATCGGCGTAGCGCAGCATCAGCTTGTAGATGTCCATGAACGCGTTCGACGACGAGCTGTTCATGTAGCGATTCTTCAACGTGTCGGCGCTCGCTCGTGTCCCTTTGAGCGCCGGTTTGACGCGCATCTTCAGGATGACGTCCTGCTCCTGCGCGTCGTGGCCGAGGTTCATGCGTACGTCGAGCGTCATGCGGAAGGGCACGCGCAACGTACTCGTCGAGGGACTGGTATTCCCGAAGCGCGGATTGACCTGATAGACGTAGCGTCGCGCGTTCGCATCGAAGCCGCGCACCTGGTAGAGGGTGCCGTCCATGAACGGCGTCGCGCCCCAGCCGTGCAGGTGGTCGCTCCCGTGCAAGAGCTGATCGATCCCGCCGAGCGGGTTGGAGAGATTGAGCGACGCGCTCACGCGGTTATTCGTCCGCGGGACGTTGCCCATGAACAAGCTCGCGTTCATCGACGCGAACCAGGGGCCCACGCAGCTGTTGCGGCCGGCGAGCGTATTGGTCTGCGACGTCAGGCACTTCCGCACCGAGGACGAGCCGTTCGTCATCAGCTCTCGCAAGCCCTGCGACAACGCCGCGTCGCCCACGCGGGCCGGATCGAACACGAACGCACGGTCGCCGAACCAACCGTCGCCGTTCACGTCGCCGCCGATGGTCGGCGTGTAGCGAAGCCCGGACGAAATCCGCGTGAACGTCGTGAGCGCCATCTTGCCGCTGAAAAACGATCGTGCCGCTTGAACGAGAAACTGATGCCGCGGCGTGAAGCCGTTCGCTGCCCACTCCACGCCGCGCGGATCGAGTGCCGTGCTTTGGTCGAAGCCGCGCGCCTGCGAGCGTGTATCCGCCCAGGTGTAGCCGAGGGTGAAGAAGCCGATTCGGAACGGAATGTTCGGGACAAGGTACGCCGTGACCTGACGCGAGTCGCCGCGGAGATCTGACACTCGATCCGACACGCGGCCGAACGTCGCGGCGCGCCGCGACTCGGTGGGCGAGGAGCTTCCGGTCGACGTCACGATGCTCGACGCCGAGATGTAGACGGGCCGGTTGGCTTCGTCGGCGAGCGCGAACTTCTGCGCGCCATTGAAGTTGAGATCGACGACGCCCGCTTGATTCCGATTGAGCGAGTACGTGGCGTCGATCGCGAGGTAGTTGCCGAAGATGCTGTTCGTCCAACCCGCGGTGGCGCGCCACGAACGCATCGGCGAATAGCTCGGATCGATCATCGTGACGTTGGGCGCCGTGTCGGCAAAGACGCTGGCGCCGCCGACGCAGGTGCTCGGAATCGTCGACGGATCGTTGTCGTACGCCTGCCAATTGGGGATCGGCGACGCCGGACCGACGCAGAGGAGTCGCTGTGCGCTCCCCGGCAGTCCCGTCGCGCCGATCGCGTCGGAGAGGAGATCGGAGCGGAGGAAATTGCGGAATTCTCCGATGCCGGCGCGGAGCGACGGGCCGCCGCGAATCAGCGTCGAATAGCCCGTGTTGTTGATGCTGATGCCGTTCCCGGACTTGTAGTACCAACTCGCGCCGACGCGCGGGCTCACCGCGAAGGAGTTCGGCGCTCGGTCGTTGCGAGTGCCGAACGTCTGTTCGAGCTTCGGGTTTGTCGTCGGCAACCCGTTGAATGCGTTCGCATCCACCCGCGCGCCGCCTGTCACCACGACGGTGCGTGTGTTGTAGTTGAGTCCCAGCGCGGCCGCCCCCATCCATTCGCCGCCCGCGCGATCCGGCGTGTTGAGCGTTCGCGAGAAGCTGGAGGGAACATTGTTGGCGAGATCGGACAACGACGCGAAGCTGTACGAGCCATATCGGTTCGCCGCCACCGACTGGTCGAAGTGCTCGTAGCGCGACTGGAAGTAGAGCGTCGCGGGCAGCGTCGTGTGTCCGTTGAGCAGGAAGGTGGTCTGATTATTCGCTTCCAGCGCCAGATTGCGGGAGTCGCGCGCCAACGTGCCGTTGCCGCCGAAGCCGAGCGAGCCGATCGTCGCCTCTGTCGAGCTCAGCGCCGACGCGATCAACACGTTGCCGCCGGGCAGCGCGACGTAGGGCGATCCTCTCGTCTCGTCGAACGACGCGCCGACCGACGTCTCGTTGACATAGTCGCCGCGCACGCCGAAGTAGCGCGAGTAGAGACCCTGCAGCAGCCCGCCGCCTCGGCTCGACTTGCCCGTCGTCGCCGGCAGCACGGTCGGCGACAGCCCGCCGCCGCGCGTCTCCGTATAATTGGCGCCCGTGACCACGTTCCACTGCGGCGGCGGCGTCGCGCCGGGGCTCGACGGAACGGAATAGTCGAACCGGCCAAGTACCGAGCCGCCAATTGTGGTACGATCGGTCGGCACCCCGCCGGCGGTGACCGGCACGTGCAATCCCGAGAGGATTTGCGTCAATCGGAACGCCGAATCGGGCGAGATCCCGGCGTGGGCGAGCGCGTCGGCGTCCAGATCGAGCAACGTCGACACCGGCGCGCGATTGATCGACCCCTGATAGCCGACGTCGTAGAAGTACTTGTCAAGCGCGAACGCGCCGATGCTCGCCCCACCCAGCTGGAGATTGGTGAATTTTTGACCAAAGCGCGCCGCGATCGGATCGCCGACCTGGAGCATCGGCGCGTCGAGCGTGACGCGTCCGCGACGCACGTCGATGTTCGTGCCACGATTCACCGTCGTGGACGCGAGCGCACCGCTGAACCCTCCGCGCGTCGGATCCCAGGGCGAAGACACGAAGCGCGTCCCCGTGTTCATGTCGCGCGGCACGGCGTCGCCGGAGAAGTTCATGCCGTTGAGCGTTTTCATATTGGCGTCCGCGCCGAGTCCGAACGCGGAGAAGCCGCCGGCGGTGAGTGAGAGTCCGGGCACGAGCCCCGCCATCGCGTCGATGTTCCCCGCGAGCTCGGGCGGCAGCGCGTTCACCACGCCGTCGATGGTCTTGTTGGTGCCGTCGGTGCCGGGTGCCCCGGTTTCTTGGCCAAAACTCCGCGGCGGCCGCGGGCGTTGGGCTTGAACACGGACCGCCGCGACCTGCTGGACGTTCGCCGCCAGCTTGGCGTTGACGACGGCGACACTATCGCCCGGCTTGATCGTCACGCGCTGGCGAAAGTTGCGGTAGCCGAGCGCCGAGATGTTGAGGATGTACTCGCCGGTCGCGTTGGCGATGCCGATACGGTAGTTGCCCGTGCCGTCGGTCTTCCCGGACACAATCTCGGCGGACGGCGCGATCGTGACGAACACGTCGGCGGCGGAGATCGCCACCCCGCTGTCGCTCGTCACGCGTCCCTGAATGACGTGCGGTCGCGTCTGGGCGCTCGCCGATGGCGCCGACGAGAGGATGAAGAAGAGAAGGGCGGCCAAAGCACCTGCGGGTCGTCGCATCACCAACGCCTCTCGAATGAATCGTTCGTCTGGGACCATCGAACGCGGCGACAGCATCGGTGGCCGCGCGGAAGCCTAAATGATACGTGACCGCATCACGCCTTTCATATGACCCTTGGATGCCGCTAAGGGTTGGCCCGTTCGTCGAGCGTCCGGCACCTGTCCATTGCCGGGTCTCGCCCCGCTCGACGATCCTCCGCCGATGGCGAAGCGACGATGTCGGGGACCACGCCGCGATGGTCGGTGGTGTCGCCGCTCGAGCGAACGAACAACGCCGACGAAACCGAAACCGCCAGCTGCGAACGGGGCAGGCGGAAGATGTACGCCTCGCCGAATCCATTCGGTCGGCCGCCTGTCTCCTCTCCCACCAGCGTCGCCAGTCGATAGGTCTTGATCGCGTCGGCCACATCCATGGCACTCGAGAATGTCTGCGGGCCGATAAGGACGCAGACTTCTCTCGAAAAGAACGGCTGGGCAGCTTCGTGTGCTTCCGGCCACTCGGAGAACGTGACAATCTTGCCGTCAGGGCCATTCATCAGTTGCCGGCCGAGGGAGAACAGTTCCCACCCGTGCGTCCATCGCACCGCCGGGTGCACCATCGACTTGAAGTAGGACCGGTACTCGGCGCTCATCTTCCACTGCTTCGCGGAACCCATGCGGTAGGGCTTCGTCGTGATGTAGCGCAGCAACTCGTCTCCGAGGCGCGAGTCTCCACCGCCATTGCTCCGAAGATCGATCACGAGCACGCGCGTCGAATCGGCGGCGACGCGCTGGAACATCTCGGCCAGATCAGTCTTGAAGCGACCGGGATCGCCGGCCATCGAGCGAAAGTTCATGTAGCCGACGCGCGACGGCCGCAGCTCGTAGGTAAAGTTCGGCGCGGCGGTCCGCTGGGGTCTCGCTCGAGTAGCGATCGCGCGCAGCGTGTCCTGCGAGATACCGGCGAGCTCGATGGTGCGCGGCGTGCCCACGCCTCGTTGCGTCACGATCGTGTACGGCGCGCCGATCGAATGGATGAGTAGTAAGTCGCGGAACAGGCCGGTGACGTTCGCGGCACGAAAAGGCTCGCTCTCGCCGCTCATCTCGGTCATCCAGGCGTGCACGAGCGAATCGGCGTTCTTTCCGTTCACCGACGTGAGCCGGTCGCCGGCGTCGACCCCGGCGTCGCGCACGATCGGCGCCGATACGACGATGCGGCCGGCGTCGTCCATCGCGACGGACGGCGGGAATACAAGTGCGCCTGCCTGCTGGAGTCGTTGGGCTTCTTCGCGGGGCAGCGCGACACTCGTATGTCCGTCGCCGAAGGCGGCGACGAATGGAGCGAGCCGCGTCCATAGCTCGGCTCGGGAGAGCGCCGGCGGCATCGTCGCGACGAGGCGTGCGCGCGCCGAGCTGACCGAGTCGCGCGGACGATTCGCGTAGAGGTCGGGATGCACGTCCTCGAGTGTGCGCATCAGCACATCGAGGTCCGCGATGGCCTCGTCTCGGTTGAGCGTGCGCCCGATGGCCGCCGGCGCGGCGTTTGGTGGAGGCGGCACGCGGATCGGCGAGCACGCTGCGACGATGCCGGCGCCGATCGTGAACAGGATGGCGCGGCGGAACGGCGTTTCGGGGAAGTGCACGTTCTGGCGTGGTTCTGGTCGACCGGTGTACACTAGCCCGCTCACGAAGTGCCGTGCCCGCGCATACATTGGCGTTGTCTCATTCCCCCCCCCCCACTTCGATGATATCGCCGCGCATGCCGCTTCGCTCAATCCTGATATTCGCGCTCGTCACCGCCTGCTCGTCGGCGAGCCGGCAACAGGCTCCGTCCGCGGCTACGCGTCCTGCTGCCGACGACGCGCTCATCGCGCGCGCGCGCGCGATCCATCAGCGCGTCATGACGCTCGATACGCATGTCGACATCAACGCCAATCAGTTCAACCCTGGGGATTCGGTCAACTTTGCCAAGGGTGTCCCCGGCCGGCAAGTCGATCTCCCGAAGATGGAGGCGGGCGGATACGACGCCGTCTTCCTCGCCGTCTATCAAGGTCAGGGTCCGCTCGACTCGGCCGGTTACGCGAACGCATACCGTGCCGCGATCGCCAAGTTCGACGCGATTCATCGGCTGACCGAAGTCCTCGCGCCGAATCGCACCGGCCTCGCACTCACCGCCGCCGACGCCCGACGCATCCACGCGGCAGGGAAGAAGGTCATCTTCGCCGGCATCGAGAACGGCTATCCGATCGGCACCGACCTCACGCGCGTCAAGGAGTTCTATGACCGCGGCGGCCGCTACATGTCGCTGGCGCACAACGGCAACAGCCAACTCTCCGACTCGAACACGGGCGAGCAGCAAGGATTCTCGTTCAATAACGGGTTGTCTCCCGAGGGCCGAGAAGTCATCAAGTTGATGAACACGTACGGAATGATGGTCGATTTCTCGCATCCGTCGAAGGGCGCGATGATGGAGATGATCAAACTGTCCAAGGCGCCGATCATCGGGTCGCATTCCGGCGTGCGCGCGATCTGCAACCACAGTCGCAACGCGGACGACGAGCAGCTCAAGGCGCTGGCGAAGAACGGCGGCGTCATCCAGATCGTCGCCTTCGCGTCGTATGTGAAGTGCGACCCGAAGCGTGATTCGGCTCGCGCGGCCGAGACGGCGGCGCTCAATCGCGAGTTCGGCGTCGTGCTCCAGCAGGGCGGAGCTGGACGTGGTGGGGCGGGACGTGGTGGGGCGGGACGTGGTGGCGCGGGCGGCGGTGGTGGTGGACGCGGTGCTGGTCGCGGCGGCGCCAACGCGGCGCTCGATTCAATTCTGCAGACGATGCCCGCCGAACGCCGCGCGGAATACCAGCGGCGCCAGCAAGCGATCGCGGCAAAGTATCCGCCGACGCCTCGCGCGACCGTGTCGGATTTCGTCGATCACATCGACTACGCGGTGAAGCTGATCGGCGTCGACCACGTCGGCATCAGCTCTGACATGGACGGCGGCGGCGGCGTGGACGGGTGGAACAGCGCGGCCGAGACGTTCAACGTGACGCTCGAGCTGGTGCGGCGCGGCTACACCGAAGAGCAGATCGGCAAGATCTGGAGCGGCAATTTGCTCCGCGTGCTCGAGGAGTGTGAACGGGTTGCGAAGGAGATTCAGAGCGGCAAGCTCAAAGCGTGAGCGCCGCTCCCTGAATCCTCACGGCGGGCTTTTCGCCGTCCGGATCGCCCACGCGCCGCTCTTGCCGCCGGTCCGCCAGGTGCCGTTCACCACGGCGAATACGGCTTTCTCGAACAGATCGGCGAACTGATTGCCCGCCTTGTGATCGACGCTCGAATCCCACGTGCCGGTGTACTCCCCGCCGCGTCCCTCGACGTTCGCGCGCCAGTTGCCGTACCATCGATCGTTGGCCTTGCTCGCCGACCATAGCCCGGACATCACCGCCTTGCCCTGGCTGTCGTTGAGGGTCCAGGTGCCGGTCACGGTGCCGCGCGCGCTGTCAGGCAGCGCGGTCCACGATCCCATCAGCGCCATCGTGCCGCTCGTCGCGCTCCACGCTCCCGTCCGCGTGTTGCGCGCGAACCGCGTTGAATCGCTCTGCGCGCCAAGGTTGGCGCCGATGATCAAGCAAGCGACAATGGCGGTGATGCGCACGATGCCTCCACGAAGATCTGGCCGGGTCAAGAAACCTTCCACGGCCAACGGCCCTTCGCAAATCCTCGCGTCTGGAACGTGCCTCCGCCAGAGCGAGATCTAGCGTCGCACCAAGAGCAGCGCGTTGCCGACCTCGCGCTCACCCGTCGAGTCGCTCGGCATGTTCACGAGCGTGCCGTTTACGATCATCGTCGACGAGCCGCCGCCGTCGAAGTTCATGGCCTGCCACGCGCCGACCCGCCGCATCAGCGCCGCCAACTCCACCAAGGTCATCCCGACGCTTTTCCGCGTACGGCCGTCGACCACCAGCAGAAAAAGCGTCGAGCTGTCGCGAGAAAAACCGATCGCGCTCCGCGGGTGTCGCGTCTCGGCGTTTCTCGAGATCGTGCCTTCCACGGTGGGCGCGTCGACGGCAACGTCCTGTCCGTCGCGCAGAATCCGCGGCCATCCTCCCATCAGGATTGTCGGCGCGCCCAGCCCGGTGCGGGGCAGCGTTGTGAGCACGACGCGAATCGTGTCGCCGTCGGGCATGCCTTGTACTTCGCGAAGGCGGGAGCCGGCGCCGTACGCCGCGAGTACGGCGCCGTTTCCGGGAATGGACGAGCCTGACGAGCGCGACACCGCTCCGCGGCGCACATAGAGCAGCGTGTCGCCGCGTCGGCCGGCGGCAATCATCGCCACTTCGGCGGTTTGGCGCGTGGTGTCGAACGGGGTTTTCGAGCCGTAGCGCGACGTGTAGAGCGCGGTGCCCTCCGGGTTGCCCGACGGATTGAAGTTGAGCGTCGTGATCGGCGTCGCGACGCCTCGCGCGACCGCCTTGGCGTCGAGCAGATAGCGGTCCATGAACGGCCGCCGCGCCGCATCGATCCCGAATTGGATGTGCGCGTTGTCGTACGTGTCGTACGGGGAGTCGGTGACTTTGAGTCCCTTCCACCATTCACCAGCGATCACCTGATTGTTCTCGTTTTCGCCCGAGGCGAGGTTGAAAAAATCGGCGTTGATCGCGGCGAGGACGCGCGCGCCGCGGTCGGCGGCGCGTTTCACCATCGCGCTCGGCTTCTCGCGACCGCGCAGGGCGTCACGCGCACGCTCGTGGCGAAGCTCGATGTCGGCGCGCCGGAGATCGACAGTTACGAGGTAGATGGCGAACGGGCCGGAGGAATCCACCCAATGCTGGTACGTCACGCCCGGCGCCAGCGATTCCGTCGTGACGCGAGCAAACAGCGGGGCGGCTCGCCCAACCGCCGGCGTACGACACGCGGCGGCGAAGCCCAGCAACGAAACGAAACTGTAACCGAACGTGACGCGCCCGCGACGCATATGTGGCCTTTCGCGTGAATGGCTGCCATAATCTCGCCCACCCTCTCGCATCACGCGAGCGCGATGTCCTTTTGCATCTGACCCATGAGAGCCTGGCCGTTCCGGCGAGCATCCGCACTCATCGCGACACTGCTGGCGACGCTGATCGGCGCATGTCGACCGTCGCCGCTCGCCCCCGGCCCGTCGCCCTTCTTCTTCATCCAGATGTCGGACCCGCAGTTCGGGATGTTCACGGCCAACGGCGATTTCTCACAGGAAACGGTCAACTTCTCTCGCGCCATCGAAGCCGCGAACCGCTTGCGCCCGGCGTTCGTGGTCGTGACCGGCGACCTCACCAACCGACAGGGCGACAGTGCGCAAATCGCCGAGTACCGGCGCATCGCGTCGAAGCTCGATCGTTCCATTCCGCTGTACAACGTCCCCGGAAATCACGACGTCGCGTTGCCATTGAGTTCGCAAAGTGTAAGGTCTTACCGCGCGATCTATGGATCGGACTACTACACGTTCGACCAGAACGGAGTACGCGGCGTGGTGATCAACTCGTCGTTGTTCAAGGAGCCGAATCTGGCGCCGGACGACGCAGCGGCGCAGGAACGATGGCTCGTGAAAACGATCGCCGACGCGAGAGCAGCGAAACGCCGGGTCATCGTCTTTCAACATCATTCCTGGTTCCTCTCGCGCGCCGACGAGCCGGACCAGTACTTCAACCTCCCGGTCGAGAAGCGCCGTGAGATGCTGACGTTGTTCACCGACGCCGGCGTGCGATACGTCTTCGCTGGTCACTACCATCGAAACGCGCTCGGACATGACGGCAATCTGGAGATGGTGACGACCGGGCCTGTCGGGAAACCACTCGGGACCGATCCGTCGGGAATCCGGGTCGTGATCGTTACCCGAGACAGCGTCATTCATCGCTACTATCCGCTCGACTCGCTGCCCGATCGTATCCAATTGCCGCGGTAGCCATACTTGCCGCCGGCAGAGACGGCCGGTAACGTCGACCACCAGCTTTTCCCGCATCCTCTCTATTCGTTCCCACCCGAACGATCTTCGACGGCGGTCGCTATCGCGCGTTACCGCACGGAGGAGCAGATGATAACACGGTTCCCAGGCAGACCCTCGCTTCTCGCGTGGAGGCTCGTGCGCGTGCTGACGCTTGTCGCACTCACCGCCGCGCGGCCACTCGCCGCACAAACCGGGATACTCAACGGCACCGTGCTCGATGCCGCAACGAATGCTCCGGTACGCAACGTCCAGGTGACGCTGCCCGGCACGTCGCTGGCGACGCAGACCGACGAGGCGGGACGCTTCCGCGTCGCCAACGTGCCGGCCAGCGCGCGCGACGTTACGGCGCGGCGCATCGGCTATCGGCCGCAGACGGTGCGCTTCACGATGGATGCATCGGGAACGGCGAACGTCACCTTCGCTCTGACCGAGAGCGCGATGACGCTCGACGCCACCGTCATCACCGGCGTGACCGGGGATACGCGAAAGCGCGCGATCGGGAACTCGGTAGCAACAGTCACGGCGGCCGAAGTCGTCGAGCAGTCCGCCGTCGAGAACATCACCGAGGTGCTCCAGGCCAAGACGCCGGGGCTCACACTCATGCCCGGATCCGGAACGGTCGGTACCGCGGCGAACTTCCGACTGCGGGGCGCGGGCTCGCTCTACGCCGGCAATTCCCCGACGATTTACCTCGACGGCGTGCGCGTCAGTCAGCGCTCGCAGGGATCCTTCGACACGTTCGGTCAGGTCACCTCGGCGCTCGACGCGATCAATCCGTCCGACATCGAATCGATCGAGGTCATCAAGGGTCCCGCCGCCTCGACGCTCTACGGCGCGGAAGCTGCGGCCGGTGTGATTCAAATCATCACCAAGAAGGGACGTCCAGGGCAAATCCGCTGGCGCCTTCGCGGCGAGAATGGAAACTCGGAGTGGGACGCGAGCCTCCGTCCCGTGAACTACGCGATCGCGACCGCGGCGCGCATCGCCGACACCGTGACCTGGCCCGGCTTCAAGGGCAAGCAGGTCGGCGACATCATCTCGTTCCGCCCGATGTCCGACGGGCGCGCGCTGCGCACGGGCGGTTTGTCGAAGTACACGATCGAAGCGAACGGTGGCGGCGACCGAGCGACGTTCTACATCTCGGCGGCGCAGGATAAAGAAGAGGGCGTGTACTACAACAGCTTCTCCGACCTGAATTCCGCGCGCGGCAACTTCAGCTTCCTCGCGTCCAACAAGCTGAGTTTTACGGCGAACATAGGCCTGAGCAACAATCACATTCGTCTGCCGCTCAACGACAACGTCGCAGCGGGTATGATCATCAGCTCGTATCTCGCCATTCCCGGTCGCACCTACGCGTTTCCGGCCGGTCCGGAATACTCCACGATCACGCCCGAGCTGGCCAACATCTACGACAACCAGACTTGGGCGAACCGGTTCTTCAGCGGCGGTAGCGCCGAGTACAAGCCGTTCGAGTGGCTGACGAACCGCATTCGCGTGGGGCTCGACGTCAACGTCGGCACGGCGCAGCTGTACTACGCGCCGGATCCGCGCGTGCCGTACCAGGCGCGTTTTAGCCTCGATCTCGACAACTCCAAAGGCTTCATCGCCGAGGCGCGTCCGCTCACCACCGACGCGACGATCAATTACGACGCCACGGCGACCAAGACGCTGACGTCAACGATTACGTCGAACACGTCGTTCGGGATGCAATACCTGTCGAACGTCTACCGGCGCACGGAGGCGATCGGTCTGGACCTCGGCGCGGCCGGCGTGCGATCGGTGTCGTCGGCCGCCGTGACGTCGAGTACCGAGCGCGACACGATGCAGAAGTCGTTTGGCGTCTACGCGCAGGAGCAGCTCGGTTGGCGTGATCGATTGTTCGGGACGGCCGCGGTGCGCATGGACAACAATTCCGCCTTCGGTTCCAAGCTCAATCGTGTGTTCTACCCGAAGGTCTCGGGATCGTACGTCATTTCCGAAGAGCCGTTCTTCCACGTGCCGTTGGTGAACGACCTGCGGCTTCGCGCCGCGTGGGGCCAGGCCGGCAACGCGCCAGGCCCGCTCGACGCACAGCGGACCTACATCTCTTCGGTCGTGACGACACCGACCGGAACGTCCTCCGCGCTGCGGTACGGGTCAGTGGGAAATCCCGATCTCAAACCGGAGCGTGGCTCGGAGATCGAGCTCGGATTCGAGACGAGTGCGCTCGATCGCCGCGTCAATCTCGATCTGACGTACTACTCCAAGACGACGAAAGACGCGCTGATGCAGGTGGCGGCGGCGCCGTCGACCGGATTCGTCGGCAATCAGCTCGTGAATCTCGGCACCATCTCGAACAAAGGCATCGAAGGCAAGCTGAACGTCACGATCATTCAGCGGCGGTCGCTCAATTTCGAAACGGGCATCTCGCTGGCGACGAACAGCAACGAGCTGGTGTCGTTCGGCGACGGACGCGCGCCGATCATCTTCGGCTCGTACGCGCCGTCGCAACGTTACCAGGTTGGGTACCCGCTCGGCGCGATGTGGGCGCAACGGGTGCAGCGCAACGCCGACGGCACGGTCGTGAAGGTTGCCGGTCGCCCGGTGCTCGACACGGCGAGCGTCTACATGGGTCCGTCGGTGCCGACGCGCGAGATGTCGTTCACGAGCGACGCGACGCTCATGCAGCGACTCCACGGCCACATTCTCTTCGACTACAAGGCGGGCCACTACCAATTCAACGTGAAGGATTGGCGGCGCGACCGCGCCGGCGTGTCGTGGGAGACGGTCGACCCGAGCGCCAATCCCGACGAGGTGCTGGTGCGTCAGTTCGCGTCGCAGACCTACCTGCACATCCAGCCGGCGGACTTCCTCAAGCTGCGCGACGTATCGCTCACCTACGATCTGCCGGTGCAGTGGGTGAAGCGATACGTCGACCACGCGTCGTTCGGCGTGTCCGGCCACAACCTCAAGATCTGGACGAAGTACGGTGGCGCCGATCCCGAGGTGAATTTCAACGGCGTCTCGACGTTCAACCGCAATGACTCGTGGACCGTGCCGATGACGCGACGCTACTCGGCCTCACTCACGGTGGGCTTCTAATATGAAGACCTCATTCGCAATGATGCGCGCGGCGGCAGCCGTTGCCGCGCTATGCACGTCGCTCGCGGCGTGCGACAGGGTTCTCACGGTCACCAATCCCGGCGCGCTCGACGAAGGCCAGCTCACGGATCCGGCACTCGAGCAGTTCGTCGTGAACGGCGTGATCGGCGAGTTTCAATACGCTTACGGGTTTTACGCCCTTTGGTCCGGGGTGATGGCCGACGAGACGTTCACCGATCATACCAACGTGTCGGTGCGGCAGACGTCGCTGCACAACTTCGACGATCTCAACGACCAGACGACGGACGTGTTCGGGAACCTGTCGCGCGCGCGTGCGTCGGCCGACGACGGTCTCGTTCGTCTTCAAACGATCCTCGGAGCGGCGTACGGCAAGAGCCTGAACGTGGCGCGCGTGTTCGCCTACGGCGGATATTCGTACGTGCTGCTCGGTGAAGGGTACTGTGACGCACCGGTCGCGCTGAGCGCCGCGCTTCCGCCGGCAGAGCTGTTCAGGCGCGCGATCGTACGCTTCGACAGCGCGATCGCCGTCGCCACGGCCGCGTCGGCCGGCGCGCCGGCGGCCACGGTCACCGCGGCGCAGGACATCATCAACATGGCGCGTGTCGGCGCCGCCCGCGCCGCGCTCAAGATGAACGACGTCGCGAAATCCAAGACCTACGCGGTGCTCGTTCCCGACACGTACGAAAAGCTCGCGTACTACTCGGCGAACTCGGTGCGTGAGAACAACATCGTGAACTCCGCGGTGCGCACGACGGGCGCGTGGTTGAGCATGACCCCGGCGTTCCAGGGACTCAACGATCCACGCTTGCCTCAACCAACCGCGTCGCGCGCCGGTTTGAACTCGAATCCGATCTGGGTGCCGTTCCGTCCGTCGCAGTACAGCGGATGGGTGGCGACGAACCCGCAGCAGATCATCGACATCACCAGCAACATCCGCTTCGCCAGCGGCCTCGAGGCGAAGTACGACGTGATCGAAGCCGATGGCGCGAACGCGGCGATGCTGAGCTTTGTGAACTCGCGCCGCGCGGTCGCTGGGAAACCAGCCGTGAACCTGACCGGCGCGGAGTTGCTCGCCGAGTTCCGGTGGCAGCGTGCGTACGATTTCTATCTCACGGGCCAGCGGCTCGGAGATCTTCGACGGTACGCGGCGAACGGAACGAACCTATTTCCGACGGGGAAGTATCCTGTTTTTCCGGATCCGTACGGGACGATGCAATGCTTTATCGTGCCGAGGAGTGAGAAGACGGGGAATCCGAATTATCAGAGTCCGTAGTTTGGCTTCCGTTCAGCCCGTTCAATTCTGTTTGTTGTCCGTATGTAATTGTTCCAACTGTCGATGGTCTCGTCGCGCCCGCGTGGTCGAGATACGAATCGCGACCATCGAGCATCCCCAGACTATCGCCGGCTTGGAACACTCTGATACGGACAACAAACGGAGGGGACGGACTGAACGGACCTGCCTCGGCTCGACGGTTTCGTGGGTCATCCCTCGCTCGACCTACTGGCCGACGCGAGAGCAGGTCAGCTATCGATAGATCAGGAACGGCTTCACCATCGCCGCAAATCTGGCCGCGTCGGCGCTCCACTGACGAATCAGCGCGTCGATGGTGTTTTGTTCGACCGCCGCGCGCAGCTGATCCGTGCCGGCTAGCCGATCGATCTGCCGCTGTCGCCACTGGAAGTCCTGCGGATGCCGGGCGTACATCGCGCGGAGCATGCGAATTCCCAGCTCTACTGGGCGGACGGCGTTCCGGTCGGTGACGCTGACGCGAATCATCGGGATCGTCTGGCCGCCGAACTTGTAGCCCGAATCGATCTTTCTCGTCACCGTGTCGAAACGGACGCCGGGCATGCGTCGCGCATTGAGCTCGGCGGCGAGCGCCGCGTTGTCGGTCAGCCACGACGCGCCAATCAGTGTGAACGGCGACTCGGTGCCTCGGCCTTCGGTGGCGGTGGTGCCCTCGAAGAGCACCGTTCCCGGATAGAGGATCTCCGCCTCGAGCGAGCGCAGGTTCGGCGACGGATTCACGCGCGGAATTCCTGTTTCGTCGAACCACATCGAGCGGCGATAATTCTTCATCGGGACGACCGTGATCTTCCCGTTGATGCGCTTCGTGCCGGCGAGAAAGCGCATCAATTCGCCTACGGTGAGTCCGTAGCGCAGCGCGACCGGATGTTGTCCGACGAGCGACGCGAACGCGGTGTCGAGGATATTCCCCTCGATCCGGTCGGCGCGAATGGGATCCGGCCGGTCCAACACGATCACGGGCTTTCCGGCTGCTCCCGCCGCGTTTGCCGCATTGGCGAACGTCCACTCGAACGTGTAGACGCGAGCGCCGACGTCTTGGATGTCGTACACCAGGACGTCGATCTGGTCGAGCATCTCCTTCGTCGGGATCGGCGTCTCGCCATAGAGCGAATACACCGTGATGCCCGTCGCGGAATCGACCATCGTGCCGATGCGTTCACCGGCACGCGCGACGCCGCGGATCCCATGTTCGGCGGCGAAGAGCGCGGTGAGCTTCACGCCGGGCGCCCTGAACAGGAGATCGATCGTGCTCGTCCCCTTTCGGTCGCGCCCCGAATGATTCGTCAGCAGTCCGACTCGCTTGCCGCGAACCAGATGCAGCGAGTCGCCGAGCAGCACTTCGATGCCGGGGACGACGCCGGCGGACGGCTGAGCGGGAAGTGATGTCGGCGCACTGATCGCCGACGCTACGGCCAAGGCGGCCGGCGCGAGCGCGCGAAGAAGGGGAGAAGTCATGAGCGAATCTTGCGCGAGGGCGGCTGGGGCGCAACGTGGGTGCGCCCGACGCAAAAAGGTCGCGCCGGATAACCTGCATCCGGCGCGACTTTTGAGTTGACGCTGAACGACCGATCGATCGACTATGGGTTGCGATCGAGGCAGCCGTGGAAGTTTGGGTTCGTCAACTCCACGTCGGACATCGGCAGGTTCAGGTCAGTCCCGTACGTACCGCCCTTGAAGAACGCTCCGACCGGGAAGACGTTGTCCTGTGTGCGGCCGTACTGACGAATTTGCCGGCGCAGATCGCCGAGGCGGAAGCCGCGACCGAACTTCCAGAACGCCTTCTCGCGGAAGAACAAAGTGACCGCCGCGTCCTTCGTCGTCGGCGCGTTCGTCAGCGCGGGCATGGCTGAACACTTTGGCGTACGATCGCGGCGCGTCTTGCAAGAGCTAGTGTATTAGGAAACTCTCACCGGAAGCTGGCCGGCCGCCGGTGCCCTGGCGGACGGAGACCGGATCCATGAGCCCTGTCGAAGCTTGAGAGGAGATGACACGGTGCGACCTGTAGAACGTCAAGACGGGCAACGACGGCCTACCGGATCTTTCGTGCTGGGCGGTTCTCGCCGTTCTGATGTACGACCAGCCCTGAGATCACACCATCGGCGTCTTCGGTGAACGTCACCTGGATGTCGGCCTCCTTGACGAAGAAATCGTGCGTGCTCTCGGGCCAAAGCCGCGCCGCGGGTTGGTCGGCCGGCGTGACGTAAAGGGCGCCGCCGCGCAATGCGACGTCGAGTCGCACACCGGGCGCGCCTTGAAAGGCGCTCGGCGGGAGGTCGTAGCTGCCGACATACTTCGCGAGAGTTGCCACGGGCAGATCAATGGCCTGGCGCTGCTTCGGCGGCAGCGCGGACGGCGGCGTCACGCCGATCAATCGCATGTACGACGCGAGCTGGCTGTAATGCTCGGCGAGATCCGTCACGAAGCCGAGCAGCGTGCGCGACGGAACGGCCTTCAAATTCGATCCCGGCGGCCCGTAGGCTATCGGCTGATTCAGCTGGCTATCGATCAGCTTTGACACGGCCGAGTCACAGAACGCGAGCGACGCGCGGAGGCGAGTGACGAGCGTGTCCTTCGGCCATGCCGCTTTCACCGTATCCGGAGCGGCATCCTGTGGCGAGCGGTTTCCTCGAGCGACGCCGAGCCGCTCGCACAGGCCGTAGTTGGCGGCTTCGAGATGCTGCGCGATGAAACCGATCGACTGCTGCGCGGGCGTTGGACGGAACGAATATTTCGACGCCGGAATCGAATCGAATGCCGCGACGAGCCGCGCGCCATACTGAACCGCGAAAAACTTGAACGACATGACGACGTCGTTCTGTGCCATCGCCGTCCTGCTGAGACCCGCGACGGACGAGCTCACGATTACGGCGACGACCAACCGGCGGCGTATCACGGGATCTCCGATAACGGAACGTACCTATAACACTACCGGCGTCAGAACGATCCAGGCGGAGGTTTGCGGTTCAGCGCTGCGGCGGAACTGACGCCGCCGGCGTTCGAAAGCCAACGACTTCTCGCAACGCTCGAGTCTCGTACATCCGTCCGCCTGTGACAACCCATCGCGATGCGCGAATGTTGTGAATGTCGGCCAACGGGTCCGCGTCCAGCACAACGAAGTCGGCGCGCTTACCGGCCTCGATCGTTCCAACTTCTCGGTACGTGTCCGTCAGCTGCGCGGGCACAGCGGTCGCTGCGCGAATCGCGTCGAGCGGGGACAGACCCGCCTGAACGTACAGCTCGAGCTCACGGAGCAGACTGAACCCCGGCAGGCCGTAATCCGTTCCGGCCACGATCGGGACGCCGGCGTCGTGCATCGCCTTGATGATCGCGAGCTGGGCGCGCAATGCTCGGCCGGCGGTCGCGGAGTCGCTGCTATTCCGCACACTTCCATATGAAGCGCGGAGGGGCCACGGCGCCTCGGCGAATCCCGGTTGGAAGCTCGCGAGCGGTGTCTCAGGGGCGTGGCCCAGAAGCTCGTTCCAGGAGACCGTCGGATCGATGCGGAAATGCTCGGCGGCCATCATCGCGATCTGCGCCTCGACCGCCGGACTCGACGGATCGCCACGCACGGGCAGGTGCGCCACATAGTCGGCGCCGGAGTCGATCATCGACTCCAGTGTCATCGCGCGTGGGATGTGTCCCGTCACGCTCATTCCCAGCTCGTGCGCGCGGCGAATGATCGCGCCGGCGACGTCGGGCTTGATGAACGTGTACAACTTCATTTGCTGAAAGCCCGCGGCGTGATACATCTCGACGACGGCGCGCCCTTGCTCGGGTGTGTCGGCCGTGACGGTGCCGAAGGCCTCCGGACCGCTGCCATCGACCAACCCGGCGAGCAGCAGTCGCGGGCCAAGCACGCGGCTGGCGGCGAGAGCATCGCGGAACGCGACGAGAAATTGTTTCTCCCCGCCCATGTCGCGCGCCGTCGTGACGCCGACGCCGAGGTACGCCGGTCCCCACTCGGGGAGCGCGACGTGCGCGTGCATGTCCCACAGGCCGGGGATGATCGTCTTTCCGCGGGCGTCGATCGCGCGCACGCCGGTTGGAATCTTGGTTGTCGCGCGGGTGCCGACCAACGCGATACGTCCATCGCGCACGACGATGACGGCGTCGTCGACCGGGTTCCGCTTCGCGCCATCGACGACCCGAGCGCCGACGAGCGCGAACGCGCCCTGCGCGACGATCGGGATCGACGCGCTCGTGCGGGCCGCCGCGGCCAGCTCGGCGCGCGCGGCGTCGGCAAGGAGCGAATCGAGCAGCGCCGGTTGCGCTGCGGCCAAGTCTTCTCGAACGCCTTCGAGCGGCAGCAGGTTGGCGCGCGTCACGATGGCGGCGAATCGCGACGCGCTGTCGAGATATGCGATCTCCCGTCCCCACGCGACTCCATCGATCGAAAAGCGCTCGAGCGTGATCGCGCCGCCTGACGCGAAGTGCAGCCTTACCGCGCCGAGGTCGTCGACGCGTACGGTGGTCGTCGGGTCGCCGGGCGCGGTGATGATCTCACTCGGCCGGCCGTGCATCTGCCAATACCGAATGAGCAGCGCCTGCGACTCGAGCGGGGCGTAGCCGGCGATGGCGAAGAAGTCCCGCGGTCGTGCGAAGCTCGCCGTGTCGCCGAGGCTACGAACGTGCACCCGATCGCCGTCCACCCTGACGTCGGCGTCGACGTTCACGAAGCGATACGTCCGGCCGGATGAGCGAAGCGCTAGCGGTTCTAAGCTCGGAGTAAGCCGGAGTGCGGACGCGAGCTGCACTCGGCCACCGCGATCAGTGAACTCGAAGGTGTCCGTCAGAACGAGCGCGTCACCTTCGCCGCGGAGCGAGTACCGCTCGGCACCGATGGTGTGGCCGAGCAGATGGATACGAATGGTGCCGGCATCGTCGGGCGGTCGAGGGGGCCCCAGGGCGAGCGCCGCGCTGGCGACAACTGTTGCGACGCACAGCAACTCGACGCGAGATGGCCAAGGGACAAGGCGCATGGCGGAGCTCAGAGAGTCCGATTCGCGTAGCAACTGCGAGATGTCGGTCATGCGTCGGCGTCGCCGCGAGTCGACTGCGGCTCAGTTGAGCGGAACGGTGTGGAGCGGGTTGCTCAACTTAAGGTGCGTACGCACTCGCCGCGAGAAATGCGTCACGGGAGGGGAACACCGTCGGGTACAGCGATGTGACCTCGCGGTCCGCAAGTCCCCATTCGTACGGCGGGCGTACTACTTCCGTAGAGGCGAATTGACGCGCCAACTTCAATGCTCGCTGCTGATCCGCTTTTTCTCTCCTTCGGGCCCGCCTCGTGTCGAACGACGACGTTCTCGCGCGACTGACCACCGCCCTTGCCGATCGCTATCGCATCGACCGCGAGCTCGGAGCCGGCGGCATGGCAACCGTCTATCTCGCGCACGATATCCGCCACGATCGCGACGTCGCCATCAAGGTCCTCCACCCCGACCTCGGCGCGGCGCTCGGCGGCGAGCGCTTTCTAACGGAGATCCGCACCACCGCGCGGCTGCAGCACCCGCACATTCTGCCGCTCCTCGACTCGGGGAACGCAGACGGCCTGCTCTACTACGTTATGCCGCTCGTCGCCGGCGAGACGCTGCGCGCCCGGCTGACGCGTGAGCGTCAGCTGCCAATAGACGACGCAATCCGTATCTCGCGTGAGATCGCCGACGCACTGGACTACGCACACCGGCAGGGCGTGATCCATCGCGACATCAAGCCCGAGAACGTAATGCTTCACGAAGGCCGACCGATGGTCATGGACTTCGGCATCGCGCTCGCCGTGCAACAAGCAGGCGGCCAGCGAATGACGCAGACCGGTCTCTCGCTCGGCACGCCGCAGTACATGTCGCCCGAGCAAGCGATGGGAGAACGCTCGATCGATGCGCGCAGCGATCTGTGGGCGCTTGCCGCGGTCACGTATGAGATGCTCGTCGGCGAGGCGCCGTTCACCGGACCGTCGGTACAGACGATCCTCGCCCGCGTGATGACCGAGGAGCCACGTCCGCTCGCCACGCAGCGCAAGGCGATTCCCGAGAGCGTGGAGCACGCCGTGATGCGCGCGCTCGAGAAGCTGCCGGCCGATCGCTGGAGCTCAGCGCGCGAATTCACCGCGGCGCTCGACGGCGGCGGTCCGCCTTCGATACACGCCGGTAATTCCCGCGCAGGGCGCCGCACGACGCCCGCGCCACTGTCGTGGAACGCGCGACTTCGAGATCCGCTCGTACTTACGCTCGCGGCAGTCGCCTTCGCGAGCCTGGTGTTGGCCGCGTGGACGCGTCGCGGCCCATCGCGTGCCGCCGCGGATGTCGTCCGGTTCACGATTCCCGCGCCCCTCAGCGAGCGGGCGAACTCGCTCGGGGTCGGTATGCTCGCCATCTCCCCGGACGGCCGAACGCTCGCCTACGTCGGGCTCGGGACCGATGGACAGCAGCATTTGATGCTGCGATCGCTCGACGAAATCGCCGCGCACCCGCTTCCTGAAACGACCGACGCGACGAATCCGGTTTTCTCACCCGATGGACGATGGGTCGCATTCCTCCGGGGCAATCAAATCTTCAAAGTCGCAACTGACGGTAGCCGGCCACAGTTGCTCGGACCGGCGCCGGGGCTGTTTGGCGGAATGAGTTGGTCGTCGACCGGGGTGATCATTGTTTCCGGAAACACGGAGTTGTACACCATCCCTGAGGCGGGCGGGCCGCCGCGCGATCTCCTGAAACCGAACCGCGCCGCCGGAGACTTCACCGTGGGGGCGCCGGTCGCCGTCGACGCCGAGGGAATCGTTCTCTATTCGATGCAGTCGAACACCTCGATGGCCAGCGCAAAGATCGCGATGGTGTCGCTCAAGACCGGGGAGCACGTCGTGCTCGACGCCGTCGGTCCGCAGCCGCTCGGGATCGAGAAGGGTGTGCTCACTTACGTCACGCTCGGTGGCCTCATCATGGGAGTCCCGATCGATGTGCGAGCAAAGAAGCTCGCGGGGACGCCGGTGCAACTCGCGAGCGACGTCGCCATCAATAGTACGACGGGACTGGCACGGGCTGCGCTGGCCCTCAACGGCACGCTGTTCTATCAGAGCGGGACGCAGTCGTCGCAGGTCATGTCGGTGAGCTCCGATGGCAGCGCGCGCACCTTGATGGCCGAGGCTCGGGAGTATGCGTTTCCTCGAATGTCACCTGACGGACGACGTCTGGCCGTCGCCGTGGGAGAATCAGGACGTCGCGACATCTGGCTCTTCGAGCTGAGCTCGCAGACCTTCTCGCGCTTGACGAGCGAGGGCGCCGCGAACGACCGGCCCGAGTGGAGTCCGGACGGCAATCGAGTTCTGTATCGCACCGACCGCGGCGCACGCTCGGCGATCTGGTGGCATCCCGCTGACCTGAGCGCCGACGCGGCTCAGTTGATCGGCGGTGACAAGATCGATGTGTGGGAAGCGGTGATATCGCCCGATGCCCGCAACATCGTCTACCAGCTCGATACGACCGGAGCGGACATCTATTACCGCAACGTGAGTGGCGACACGACACCGCACGTCGTCTCGAACGCGTCAAAGGCAATCGAGACGATGCCGCGTGTCTCTCCCGACGGACGGTGGGTTGCGTTTACGACCGACGAATCGGGACGACAGGAAGTGGTCGTTCAGCCGTTCCCCGCGCCCGGGGGGCGGGTTCAAGTGTCGACGCGCGGAGGCAGCGAGCCCGTATGGTCACCGGACGGGAAGCGATTGTTCTACCGTGGCGACGGGCGGCTGATGGCGGCGCGGCTCAACACCACGGCCGGATTCGCTGTCGTCGCCCGCGACACGTTGTTCGCCGACACATACCAGTTCGCCGGGAACCCGCACGCCAACTACGACGTGACGGCTGACGGTTCCCACTTTGTCTTTCTCAAAGCGGCGAGCGAAGGAAGCATGATCGTGGTGACCAATTGGACGTCGGTCGTGCGCTCACGAATGGCGGCCGCGGCAAAATAACCACGCACGACGACCGCGCCTCCGTGACTCACGCGTACAGCGCGTAGTACTGCGCTGGCCGACGGCGACGGCACATTGGTCAGTCGGCGGGGGCCTCGGCGAACGTCGCCGCCAGCACGCGCGCCCGCGCCCGCCGTCGCCCCGACGCGAAAACCATGAGACCGATCGCGTTCGCCACCACCAGCACCGTTACCACCTTCGCCGTGAACACGCGCCAGTCGGGAACATCGATGATCGGGAAGATCGACAGCACCGAGTAAAGAATCGACGTCGCCAATCCGGCGACCGCCGCGCCCTGCAGCCAAAGCTTCGGCCGCTCGGACATGCGGTGTGCCGCGAACAGCGGAATCGCGAACAATGAGATGTAGGCGAAGGCGTAGAAGATGCCGCCGGCGTTCTCGAGCACCTGATACGCTTCCTGGAGACCAACCCCCACCTGACCAGCGAGCGTGATGGCGAGCGTCAGCGCGCCGACGAAGAGAATCGAGTTCACCGGCGTGAGCGATCGCGGATGCAGCCTCGTGAACCACGCCGGAAGGAGTCCGTCCCAGCCCGCGACCATCGGCAGGCGTGTCGTGCCCGCGAACATCAGCGAGACGTTCCCGATCTGGCGCAGGAGCAACAACCCGATCAGGAGCGGCGCGATGATCGACGCAAAACCCATCCCTTGGAAGACCATCGTCAGCGTTTGCGGAATCGGACTCACGAGGTCGATCTTGTCCTTCGGCACGATCGCGAGCACGGTGCTCGTGCCGAGGATGAACATGAGCGCGATGATCGGCGAGGCGATGACGACCGATCGCCCGATATTCCGCGCCGGGTTCTTCGTCTCTCCCGCGAGAATCGCCACGTACTCGAAGCCGCTCAATGCGCCCAGCGCCATCTTGCCGAGGAAGTTGAGATTCAGCGCCGTGAGCTTCGGCACCGACGTCGCGAAGGGATGGTACTGGGTGATCATCCCGCGCCGAAGCGCGACGAATGGGACGACGAGCAGCGCGAGGTAGGTGAGCACCTGCGCCGCGCCGCCGATGCTCTGCATCCACTTGCCGGCGCGCAATCCGTATAGCGCCAAGCCGGTGATGAAGACGATCGCCAACGAGCTGATGACCGGCGTGTACCACGCCGCGCCCGTGAGCCAGGTCGCCGCGGCCCCAACGAGGTACGACAGGTTCGTCGCGATCATCACGCCGAACGTCGCCAGAATGAGAATGGCGAACGCCCACAGATTCCACGCGGTAATGAAGCCGCCCAACTCGCCGAAGCCGACGGTGGCCCACTGGTAGAGGCCGCCCTCGAGCGGCATGAGCCGATTGAGATAGATGACGACGGCCGCTTGCGGCAAATAGAAGAGCGCCATCGCCGCAAGCCAGAACAGCACGTGGCCCGTGCCGAGCTTCGCGGCGGTGCCGACCCAGCCGGAGCCCACGATGAACATGATCTGTGTGAGCACGAGCGTCGGGAGGCCGAGCTCTTTTTTCAGCGTCGCCGAGTGCTGCTCGAGCTCGCGGACGCGTTGTGCCGACGTCTCCATGAGTCTCCGTTTCCCAAGACCGGGGAGACGCTACGGGCGGGGATCGACCCGGTCAAGCAAGCCAACGGCCGCCGGACTCGCCTGCATCGGCGCTTTGCATGCTACGCTCCGACCGGCCAGATGCGCGTGTCCGAGCGGCGGGGGTACTCCGTAAGCAGTCAGTAAGCGGCTCTCCGCAGATTCCGGCGCGACTCACCGGTGATCACCGTCCTGGCGAATCTCGACCCGCCAGCCGCGTCGCAGGTGACTAGCTTCATCGATCCACGGCTGCCGCGATAGGCGCGCGCCAAGCGTCAGCGCCGCGCCGTCTCGTACTCGTCCGCTGCCTGCTCGACCCATCCGACGATTTCTCGGAGGATCGAGCGCCTGAGCGCGGGAACCGGATAACGCGCGTCTGAGTTCATCGGCGCGGGACTGGTGCGCACGCGACGCGGCGTTTTTAGAAAATACTAAAACCCTACCCACTCCGTTCCGAACATGCGTTCAACGGTGTCACGCCGGGCGTTTGTCGCCGAGCTCGGCCAGTCGTCGTTTGCTGCCGGTCTGCTGTTGCAGCTTCCGCTTCTCGCGTCACTCGCCGGTTGCGCCCGTACCACCGGCGCATGGAAGCATCTTTCACCATCGGAAGCCGCGAGCATGAGCGCGTTCGCCGCGCACATCCTTCCCTCTGAACCCGGGATGCCGGGCGCCGAAGAAGCGGGCGCCGTGCATTTCGTCGACCAGGTACTCGGTCGTCCGTTCTTCGCTTCGCTCGCGCCGCTGATCCACGACGGTCTCGCCGAGCTCGATGTGCGCGCCCGCGCAGCCGGCTCGCGCCGCGGCTTCGCGTCGCTGCCGGAGAGCGCGCAGATCGACGTGATGCGACAGATGGAACGACATCCCTTCTTCGCGGCGGCGCGCACGCTGATTCTTACCGGTACCTTCGCCGACGCGACGTACGGGGGCAATCGGGACGGTGCCGGCTTCATGATGATCGGTATGCGCCACGAGCCGGCGTATGCCGCGCCATTCGGTTGGTACGACGCGGAGGCCGCGAAGCACGCGGGCGCGGCGTGATGCCATCGCAGCGCACATATCTGGACACCGACGTCGTCGATTTCGTCGTCGTCGGATCGGGTGCATCGGGCGGCGTTCTGGCGAAAGAGCTGGCGACGAGCGGATTCGACGTCGTCGTGCTGGAGCAGGGGGCGTGGGAGCGTCCACAGGACTTCTCGCACGACGAGCTCGCCCTCGAACGTGAGCTGGCGCTGACGAATCGCGCCGTGGAACCGACACAGTTCTTTCGATCGACGACCACCGAGACCGCGAAGCAAAACGCCGGGCGCGGCCTGCTGTACCGGCGCAGCGTCGGCGGAAGCAGTGTGCACTTTGCCGCGAACTATTGGCGCTTTCGTCCGATCGACTTTGCCGAACGTTCGCGATGGGGCTCGATCGGGGGCACGGGGTTCGCCGACTGGCCGATCACCTACGAGGAGCTCGAGCCCTACTACACGAAGGTCGAATGGGAGATCGGCGTCTCCGGCGCATCGGGACCGTTTGATCCGCCCCGTTCGCGCGCCTATCCCATGTCTCCGCTGCCGAACAAGTCGTCCGGCGTCTTGCTCGAGCGCGCGGCGCATGCCCTCGGATTGCACGCGCAGGTGGCGCCGCTGGCGATCGCGTCGCGGCCGTACGACGGGCGCGCCGCGTGCCAGGCGTGCGGTCACTGCTTCATGTACGGCTGCGAGTACGGCGCCAAAGGATCGACGCTCGTTACGGTGATCCCGAAAGCGTTGGCCACCGGCCGCTGCGAGGTGCGCACCGAATCGGTCGCGCTCCGCGTCGAGACGAACGCGCGCGGGCGAGCGTCGGGGATCATCTATCGCGACGAGGCCGGACGAGAGCGCCGACAAGCGGCGCGCTGCGTCGTTCTCGCCGCCAACGGCGCGGAGACGACGCGACTGCTGCTCATGTCCGCGTCGCCGAAATTCCCGCACGGTCTCGCCAACTCCAGCGGCAATGTCGGACGCTACATCATGTTCAACGGGTCGGCGACGACGACCGGGCGGTTCGAGCATCCGTTGAACGAGTACAAGGGCGTCGTCGCCACCCGCATCGTCCTCGACTACTACGATGCCGATCCGAAACGCGGCTTCTATGGGGGTGGCGGAATCGATGCTCGATTCCGCTTCGGACCGATCGCCTTTGCGGTGAACGGATTGCCGGATTCGGTCCCGTCGTGGGGGTTGGAGTACAAGCGCGCGTTGCGCGACTACTACTCGCATTCCACGCAGTTCATGTCGCACATCACGTCACTCCCCGTCGCCACGAACCAGATCACGCTCGATGCCGAGCATCCGGATCGCTGGGGCCGGCCGAGCTTCTGCCTGACGTATCAGGATCACCCGGACGACACCAAGGCGAAGCTGTGGTTCCGCGATCGAACGCACGAGATGATGCAAGCGGCGGGTGCGACCGACGTCTGGGATCAGGCGGTGACGCCGATCGACGGCGGAGTTCATCTGCTCGGCACGGCGCGCATGGGCAACGACCCTCGCGACTCCGTCGTCGACCGGTTTCACCGCGCGCATGACGTACCCAACCTGTTCATCTGCGACGGCAGCAGCTTCGTGACCTCGGGGCGAGGCCAGCCGACGATGACGATTCAGGCGCTGGCATTTCGGGCGGCCGACCATATCGCGCGTTTGGCGAAGTCGCACGCCATCTAGCCAACAACCAATCGAGAAACTGGAGACATTGTCAATGAGGATCCTTCGTTCACTCATTCAAGTCATCGCGCTCATCGTCGCCAGCGCGTCGACGACCTCGGCGTGGGGCCAATCGGCGCCCGTGCTGACGGGGCATATCACCGGTCCAAACGGCGAGCCGCTCGCCGGCGCGACGATCAGCGTCGCCACGAAAAGCACAACCGCGCGCCACGACGGCAGCTATCGAATGCAGGCGCCGGCCGGTCGCCATGAGCTTCGCGTGCGCCTCCTCGGTTACGCGCTCGCGGTAGACTCGGTGGACATCGGGATTGGCGCGACCACCACGCACGACGTCGTGCTGCGTCGGGCGGCCACGGTGCTGGAGACCGTCGCGATCATCGGATCGCGAGGCGACGAGCGCTCGGTCATCTCGGCGCCCGTGCCGATCGACGTCCTGTCGGCGCCGGAGCTGCACCAGTCCGGGCGGACCGAGACCGCCCAGATGCTCCAGGCCGTGGCACCGTCGGTGAACTTTCCTCGGACGACGATCGGCGACGGCACCGATCACATTCGTCCGGCGACGCTGCGCGGCCTCGCGCCTGACCAAACGCTCGTGCTGATCAACGGCAAGCGACGCCATAACAGTGCGCTCGTCAACGTGAACGGCTTCGTCGGTCGCGGATCACAGGCGGTCGATCTGAACGCGATTCCGGCGAGCATGATCGATCACATCGAGATCCTCCGCGACGGCGCCGCCGCTCAGTATGGATCCGACGCCGTGGCCGGCGTCATCAACATCGTGCTCAAGTCCACGGCGGCGGGATCGCTCGCCGTCGAGACCGGCGAGAACTCGACGACGTACAACCGGGACGCCACCAGCCTCGTCGCGTTCAACGCGCAGACCGCGGCCCAATCGGTCCATGATGGGCGGGTGTTCTCGGCGGTGCTCGACGACGGACTGCGCTTCGGCACCGACGGCTTCCTTCACGTCGGCGGAGAAGTGAGAGACCGACAGGGAACCAACCGAACCCTGGCCGATACCCGTCAACAGTACTTCGCCGGCGATCCACGAAACGCGAACGCGCCGGCGATCAACCATTGGCAGGGTGATTCGTTCAATCACGACGAGTCGGTGTTCTACAACATGGGTACGACGCTCGGCCGCGGCATCGAATGGTACGGCTTCGGAGGATTGAACCACCGCCACGGGGCGTCGGCCGGTTTCTGGCGACGGTCGAACGAGGACCGCACGCTGCGCAACATCTATCCCGACGGCTTTCTCCCGTTCATCAAGTCGGGTATCGTCGACGCGTCGTTCTCCGAGGGAATTCGGGGCACGGCACTCGGCTGGCGTTGGGATCTCGCCAGCGTGTACGGCCGCAACTCGTTCGCCTTTACGATCGACAACTCGGCGAACGTCTCACTCGGTCCAACGTCGAAAACGACGTTCGATGCCGGCAAGTTGGCATTCGCTCAGTCGACGACGACGCTCGACCTCTTCCGCTCGATCGCTACGCCGTGGTCCGCGCCGCTTCGCGTCGCCCTCGGCGCCGAAGCACGAAACGACAATTACCGCATCACGGCCGGTGAGCCGGACTCGTATCGCAATGGACAAGTGCCCGTCCTCGACGCGAACGGGAATCCGACGACGCGATCGGCTGCCGTCGGGTCGCAGGTGTTCCCGGGCTTTCAGCCGACGGACGCCGGTGACCACACTCGCTCGAATACCGCGGCATATGTCGACCTCGAGAGCGATCTGACCAGGGCGTTGCTCGTCGGCGTCGCCGGCCGCGTCGAGCACTACAGCGACTTCGGCACCACGTCGACCGGGAAGGTCGCGCTGCGGTACGAGCCGGTGAGGCGCGTCGCGCTTCGCGGCGCAGTGAGCAGCGGTTTTCGCGCTCCGTCGCTTGGTCAAGAGTTCTTCTCGTCTACGGCGACCAACTTCATCAACGGTCAGCCGTTCGACATTCGCACCTTCCCCGTCGCAACGCCGGAGGCACGACTGCTCGGCGCGTCCGACCTGAAGCCGGAGCGCTCGACCAACTACAGCGCCGGCGTCGCCCTCGAGCCTTTGAGCGCGCTCGCCTTGACGGTGGACTTCTACCAGATCCGCATCCGTGATCGCATCGTGCTGTCCGACAACTTCACCGGCGCCACCATTCAAGCTCTGTTCGCCCAAACTGGATCGACGGCGGCCGGCGGGCGCTTCTTCACGAACGCGATCGACACCAAATCGAACGGCGTCGACGTCGTCGCAAGCTACGGATTCGACTTCTCCTCACGCTCGAACCTTCGGCTGACCAGCAGTTACAACCACAACGTTGTGAAGGTCACGCGCGTCGACTCGACGCCGTCGAACTTGAAGGCCTTCCAGGAAACGTTGTTCGGACGAGTCGAACGGACGCGTATCGAGCGCGGAAATCCGCGCGACAATTTCGTCGCGTCGGGCACGTACTCGTTGGGTGGCATCTCGCTCACCGGGCGCTCGCAGCGATACGGCGAGGTGTCCGTAGCCGGGACCACGCCGACCAACACCACGGGTCCGCTCGATCAAACGTTCGGCGCCAAGTGGATCTCGGACGCCAGCCTGTCGTACGCGCTGCGACGCTATACGCTCACCGTCGGCGCCGATAACATCTTCGACGTTTATCCAGATCGAAATCTCAATCCCGGGGATCCCGCAACCGGCAACGGCGGCATCTCGAACTTCGGCATCTTCCCGTACAACGCCGTCTCACCGTTCGGATTCAACGGGCGTTTTGTATACTCGCGGTTGTCGATCGGCCTCTAACGAACCGGGACGAACAGAAGCCGCTGCCGAGCGCGGGAACTTTAATCGGCACCGGCGGCTTTGAAATCCACGATCCGGGGTCACGTCTCTCGAGAGCACGCGGACCCCGGATCGATGGCCCGAGCGAAGCCATTGCCGCGCGTCGTTGCGCGCGCTGGACGGACGCGTACGAAAGCGTCTCCCGGGCTGCCCGAACCGCGTCGGCGAGTGCCAAGCGGTTCTTCGTCTCCATTAACACACTGAAGGAACCATGCAAGTAACACGAATCTCTCCGTGGGGAGCGCCGCGGCTCGCGACGCTCGCCGCCGCGATTGTCGGGCTGTCGGCAGTCGCCTGCAGTGACTATTCCGCCCCGTCGTCCGGGTACCCGGTCGATACGACCGGCGCGCGAGTGGTCGCCGTCGTCACCGTCACGCCAGCCAGCCGAACGCTGGTGGCGGGTGACACGGTGAATCTGGCCGCGCGCGCGACCGACGCAGCTGACTACGCCATAGAAGGCCGCCCGGTGACTTGGTTGTCGACGAACGACGCAATCGCCAGCGTAAGCGCCGCGGGCGTCGTGCTGGCAATCAGCCCGGGTACGGTGACGATCCGCGCGACCATCGACGGAAAGGTCGGCGAAGCAAGTCTCACCGTGACATCACCGGTCACACCGCCCGTAGTCGCTCGCGTCGAGGTGGGTCCGTCGACGCTGACGCTCGGGCTGGGAAGCTCGGCGACGCTCGTCGCGAAGGCGTTCGACGCGGACGGGCACCAACTGACCGGCCGCGCGACGACGTGGGCGAGTCGCGATTCCTTGATCGCCGAGGTCGACTCGACGGGCCGGGTGATCGCGAAAGCGGCGGGCACGACGCTCGTGTCCGCGATCGTCGACGGTCGTCTTGCCGAGGCGCCGGCGACGGTGACCGTCACGGCAACGACGGTCGCGCCGGTTGCGTCGATCGCCGTCACGCCGGTCGGGTTCGTGCTCGACGCCGGGCAGACCCGTCAACTCACGGCGATCGTGCTCGACGCAGCCGGGAACCGGTTGACGGATCGCGTGGTGACTTGGAGCTCTGACTCGCCAGACGTCGCGACGGTGAGCTCAACTGGTCTCGTCACGGCGATCGGATATGGATACGCCACTATCACCGCGACGTGCGAGGGAAAGACTTTCTCGCTCGCCGTGACTGTGTCGTACGGCCACTAGCAGGTGATCCCGATCCGGCGGTGAGGCGGATCTGCTAAGTACCGTCGCGAAAAAAAACTATGTTGCGACCGTCCGGGCCGCGCTCCATGTTGGGGCGTGGCCTCGCGGCGTTCTTGCCGGCGAGTAGACAGAACCGAGGCCGCGGCCCTTCAACCCCCTCGCCCGATCGTGACCGACGTTGCCGCTGTCCTGCGAGACGCGCTCGCCGGGCGATATGTCATCGACCGCGAGATCGGGCGTGGCGGTATGGCCAGTGTTTATCTCGCGCGCGACGTGCGACACGGTCGCTCTGTCGCAGTCAAGGTGCTGCATCCCGAGATCGCCGCGGCTATCGGGGCTGAGCGGTTTCTCCGGGAGATTCAGGTCGCGGCCCGGTTGCGCCACCCGCACATTCTACCGCTTTTCGATTCCGGCGAAGCCAGTGATCCGCACGACAGCGCCGGCGGTCGTGTGCTGTTCTACGTCATGCCATACGTTGCTGGCGAGTCGTTGCGCGATCGTTTACGGCGCGACGGTGCGCTGCCCGTGTCGGACGCGTTGCGTATCGCGCGCGAGGTCGCGGACGCGCTCGACTATGCGCATCGCGAAGGCGTCATCCACCGCGACATCAAGCCGGACAACATCCTCCTCGACGATCGGCACGCGTTGATCACCGACTTCGGGATCGCGCGCGCCGTGACGCAAGAGAACACGACGCAGACGCTCACCTCCACGGGCATTCTCATCGGCACGCCGGCCTACATGAGTCCCGAACAGGTCGGTGGCGATGCCACGCTCGACGGTCGGAGCGACATCTATGCACTGGGCTGCGTGCTCTACGAGATGCTGGCCGGCGAGCCGCCGTTTGCGGGAGGCAGCGTCCAGGCGGTCATGACGAAGCGCCTTGCCGTCGCGGCACCGCAGATCCCGGAGAATTTCCCCGCAGCCGCGGCTTCGATCGTGACCACGTCCATGCAACTCGCTCCCGATGCGCGCTATCGCTCGGCTCGCGAGATGGCCGACGCCCTCGACGCGGTGAGCACGAGCGGCGCAGACCTCATTGCGCCGGTACCGGTGGTGCCGAAGCCGACCGCACGGCGTTGGGTAACGATCGGCGCCATGAGCGTCGCCGTACTGGCGGCGAGCGTGATGCTCTGGTCCAAACGCGCATCGGACTCACGCGCCGCGACCGACTCTGCTCGCGCGGCGGACGCTGTCCCGGCGATTGGCGTGCTGCCCTTCGCGAATCGCAGCGACAGCCGCGATATGGAGTTCTTCAGCGCCGCCATCACCGACGAGCTCATTACGGAACTCTCACGCGTACAGGGAATTCACGTCGCCGGGCGCAGCTCGTCGTTCTCGCTGAAGGGCAAGGGACTCGACGCGCGCCAGTCCGCGGAGACGTTGCACGTGAAGTTTTTGGTCGACGGAAGCGTACGGAATGCCGCGGGCCGCGTAATCGTCAACTGGGATTTGATCGACGGCGCGAACGGGCAGATTCTCAACTCCCGCAGGTTCGAAGACGAGATACGCAATCTGACTGCGCTCCAGGATTCGTTGATTCAAACGATCGTGGCGCAGCTGCGGCAAACGCTAGGCACGGCGGTGACTGCGTCGGCGTCGCGGCGCCGCACGCCGAACTCCGAGGCCCAACTTCTCTACATGAAGGGACACTATTACTGGAATCAGCGGACGCCGGCCACGATGAGTCGGGGTATCGACTACCTGAAGCAGGCAATCGCCAAGGATTCGGACTATGCGCTGGCGTGGGCCGAGCTGTCCAGCGCGTACACACTGGAACCCGGGTTCGGCGACATGGCCCCCGCGCAGGTGCGCGACGTCGCACGAGCCGCCGCCGAGCATGCCGTCAGACTCGACTCCACACTCGCCGAGGGGTACACGGCGCTGGGTACGTGGAGTACCTTCGCCGACCAGGACTGGCGGCAGGCATTGACGTACATGGACAAGGCGGTCGCGCTCGATTCGACCAGCTCATCTCAGCACCTGTTCCGAGCCTGGCCGCTCGTCGCGCTTGGACGCACCGAGGATGCGCTCGTCGAGGTGGCCAAAGCCGTGAAGCTCGACCGGCTCGCGCCAACCGAAAACGCTCGATTCGGTACGACGCTCGTCTACCTGCGCCGCTACGACGAGGCGATCGCCCACCTGCGAAAAGCGCTCGATCTCGATCCCTCGAACACGCAGGCGCGATTCGATCTGGGACGCGCGTTGAGCTTGAAGGGCCAGTACGACGAGGCGCTGAAGTACTTTCCCGACGGCATCGAGGTTCAGGCCGGATTGGCCACCGGAGCAAAGGCGGCCGCGCTCGGCCTGGCGGGCCGCCGGACGGAAGCGCGAGCGCTTTACGAACAGTTGGTGGCGCTCTCCAAGAAGCGGCCCGTGACTCTCGAGGCGCTCGCGCAGAGCGCGTTGGGCGCAGGCGACAAGCAGCTCGCGCTGGACTGGCTCGAGCGGGGTGTGCGCGAGCATTCGTTCTATCTCGCCTTTGTCAACGCGGATCCGCTCTACGATCCTCTGCGGACGGAGCCGCGCTTCCAGGCACTCATGCGACAGCTGCAGTTTCCCAACTCCAAGTAGCCGGACTATTCGACGCTCACAGTCACACCCCCGATCATGCATCGCATCAGTCTTTTCGTCCCCGGGCTTTTGTTGACGCTCGGTGCCCGCGCGGTCGTCGCGCAGCAGGCTGTCGTCACCCTCGATCCGTCCGTCGCAACCGGTCCAACCACTGGCCGCCTATTCGTCATCTTCGGCCGCACCGACGCGCGCGAGCCGCGCTTTCAGGCCGGCAGCTACGGCGGCAGCGTCCCCTTCTATGGTATGGACATCGACGCCTGGAGGCCGGGCGCCGCGACGACGGTTGGCAATCGCGTGATCGGCTTCCCATTCGACAATCTCGCGCACATGCCGGCCGGCGACTACTACGTGCAGGCGTTGCTCAACGTCTACACCCAATTTCACCGCGCCGACGGCCACACAATTTGGGTGCACGCCGACCAGTGGGAAGGACAGCACTGGAGCTCGTCGCCGGGCAACCTCGTGAGCGAGGTGGTGAAGGTGCATTTCGACCCCGCCGCGCGCACGACGGTGAAGCTCGCGCTCACGAAGAAGCTTCCGCCGCTCGATCCGCCGACGGACACGCGCTGGGTGAAGCACGTGAAGATGAAGAGCGAGCTGCTATCGAAGTTCTGGGGCGCGGCCGTCTACATCGGCGCGACGGTCCTCCTGCCGAGGGGCTTCGACTCATCGCCGAACGAGCGCTATCCCGCCGTCTACTCGCAGGGCCACTTCGGCCTCGGCGCACCGTTCGGCTTCATCGATCCGACTGCGGGCGACGGGGGACGGGCGACGGGCGGTGGGCGAGGCCGCGGTGGCGAGCCGAGTGTTTGGGATCCGACGCCGACGAGTGCGCGCGAGAGCGGCTTAGAGTTTGGTAAATCGTGGACGAGCGATGGTTTTCCCAAGTTCGTCGCCATCACCTGGCAGCACCCGACGCCCTACTACGACGACTCCTACGCCGTCAACTCGGCGAACAACGGTCCGTATCAGGATGCGCTGCTCACCGAGCTCGTTCCCGCGCTCGAGAAGCAGTTTCGTCTGATTCCGGAAGCGAACGCCCGATTCCTGACCGGCGGATCGACGGGTGGTTGGGAGTGTGCCGCGTTACAGATCCAGCGACCCGACTTCTTCGGCGGCGCGTGGTGCTTGTATCCTGATCCGGTAGACTTCCGGCGCAATCAGACGGTCGATGTCTACGCCGACTCGAATGCGTTCTTCCCGAACAACGCGTTGCCCCCGGTGCCGGAGCGGTCGATGAGCCGCACCCCGGAAGGACAGGATCTATTGTCGTTCCGCCTTATGAGTCGACTCGAGGCGGTACTCGGGAGCAAAGCGCGGAGCGGGCAACAGTTCGACGCGTGGGACGCGGCGTACGGCCCCGTTGGTGCCGACGGCTACCCGAAGCGTCTGTGGGATCGCGCGACGGGCGTGATCGACAAGAGCGTCGCCGCCTACTGGCGCGACAAGGGCTATGACCTCACGTGGAATCTTCGGCAGAACTGGCCGAGGATCGGGCCGCAGCTCGCCGGGAAGATGCACGTGTACGTCGGCGACATGGACAACTACTATCTGAATCTCGGCGTGTATCTGATGGAGCAGGAGTCGAAGAAGCTCGCGAATCCGGCGGCGGATTTCACGTTCGAGTACGGCCGGCCGATGAAGCCGCACGGCTGGCAGCCGTTCACGAATGCGGAGCTGGTGCGGATGATGGATGCGTTTCGGCGGAGGCACGTGACGACACCTTGACCTTGGTGCCGTCATTCATCACTCATACCGCAACGAGAAGTGAGAGTTGCCACTCTGGGGCTCGGCGTGCTGAGTCGAGCTCGGCTGATCACTCGACGGCTGTGGACTGACAGCTGATGTCAGACATCAGACCAGGCGTGTTGGGACAACATTTTCAGTCCGGCGAGAGTTGATCGGGGGGAACGCGAGAGAGGCTGAAGCAGAGGCGGGACACTTCGTCGCCTTGGCGGAGCAGATCTTCGCATTGCGTTCTCGGCAACAGGCCGAGGTCGCGCGCTTTGATCAAGTCGTTCTCGACTTCCTTCGCCGAGGCGTAGGCGTCTTCGGCGTACTTGGCGAGCGCACGGCGCGAGCGTTTGCCGCAGCCTTCGGCCAGATTATCCGGAATCGAGCCGACGGCGCGCAGCAGTTGGCCGCGGAACCCCGGTGCGGCCGCCAAGCGGCGCCCCTTGAATGCGGCATGAACCGCGAGCTCGAACGCGTGTGCCTTCTGCCACGCAACCAGCCGCTTGAAATCACCCATCGCTGCCCCCCGATGAGCGATCATACCCAACTACGCGTGCGCGAGCGTAATCAAAACGATCCCTCCGCCACCAATCAACGCCTGGTCAGACGTCTGACATCAGATGTCAGTCCACAGCCGTCGAGTGATCAGCCGACCTCGACCCGGACGCCGAGGACAAGAGCGGGAACCCCGTCGTCTCTCACTCGTATCTCAACGACTCGATCGGATCCAACCTCGCCGCCCTCCTCGCCGGCAACACGCCAAATACCAACCCAATCCCTACCGACACTGCCACCGCGAGCAGAGTCAGGTTCACAGGCGTCGTCCCGTGAACGTTCATCGCGATACTCGCCAATCGCCCCAACAGCAGCCCAATCACCACCCCGATCAATCCGCCCGTGCCAGTCAGCGCGGAGGCCTCGATTAGAAACTGCTGAAGAATATCTCGCCGAGTCGCGCCGACGGCCTTCCGAATCCCAATCTCCCGCGTCCGATCCGTGACGGAAATCATCATCACGGCCATCACACCGATCCCACCCACGAGCAGCGCGACCGACGACAGCGACACCATCACGAGGAAGAACACGCCCGTGATCTTGTTGAACGAATCGAGAATCTGATCCTGCGTGATCAGGTCGAAGCTGTCGTGGTCCGCCGGCCGTAGTCGCCGATACTCGCGGAGCGCGATCGTGACTGCCTCCTCGGCCGCCGTCACCGTGATGCCGTTCCGCGGCTTCACCGGAATGAACGCCGCGTTCGTCTTGTCGATGAAGAACTGATGGTCCATCGCGCGATACGGGATGATCGCGTGGGTCGATTGGCCCGGCGGCTGAAAGATGTTCGCCGCGGCTTGATAGATCCCGATCACCTTGAACGGCCGCCCGCCGATGCGGACGACCTTGTCGATCGGCTGGATCGCGCCGAAAAGTTTCGTCGCCACATCCACGCTCAGCACCGCGAGCGCCGCGCCGCCCGCCACCTCCGTGCGCGTGAACCAGCGTCCGTCCGTCAGATCGCCGCCGTAGATCTCGGGATACCCGTCGTCCGCGCCGATCACGACGCCGATGCCCGTGTGAGAGCCCCCAAATTCGATCTTGTTGTTGATCTGCCCCCAGATCGCCGCGTATTTGATCTCCGGCAGCTTCTGGATGAGCTCCGCCTCCTCCGGCTTGAGCTCCGGACGGTTCCGGATCCACGCCGGGAGGTCTTGCGGGTTGATCGGCGTCTGCGAGAACGCGCGCAATACGTAGAAGGTCGTCGGCCCGGCGATCTCGATCGTCTCGACGATTTGATCGCGGATCCCCGACACGATCGTCGCCATCGCCATCACCGTCGACACGCCGATCACGACGCCAAGCACGGTGAGACCGGATCGTCCCTTCGCTGCGTTCAGTGAATCGACGGCCGACCACAAGTTCTCTTTGAACTGATCGCCGAGCTGGAACATCCTTCGAAGCGGCATCAATCGGCCCTCATCGCGGCGACGGGGTCGAGCTGCGCGGCACGGTTCGCCGGATACACGCCGAAAATCACGCCCACACCCGCGCCGAGCCCGAGCGCGACGAGGATCGACCAGGTCGTCACACGCGCCGGCAGCGGCGACGCGACGGCGATCAACGTCGAGAACCCCCAACCGCCCGCCGCGCCGATCGCCCCGCCGATCACCGCCAACATCACCGACTCGGCGAGGAATTGCTTGAGGATGTCGGCGCGGCGCGCGCCGACCGACTTCCGCAGCCCGATCTCGTGTGTCCGCTCGCGCACCGACATCAACATGATGTTCATGATCACGATGCCGCCGACGACGATGCCGATCGCCACCATCGCGGGAATGACTGTAAAGAGCACCTGAGTGAGTTGCTTCCAGAAGTTCACGAGTGCGTCAGCCGTCTCGATCGAGAAGTTGTCCTGCTCGCCCGGCCGGAGCCGGTGAGCGACGCGCATCGCCTCCTCGGCGGCCTGCATCGCCGGCGCGACGTCCTTCGCTTCCGTCATCTTCACCGAGATCGTGTTCGACTGCCGGCGTCCGTACATCGATTCGAACGTCGTGATCGGCAGCATGACGAATCCGTCGAACGATTGGCCGAGGACTTTGCCCTTCGGCATGATCGTTCCGATGATCGTGATCGGGATGCCGTGGACGTGAATCGATCGACCCACGGGGTTGATCCCGTTGAACAGCTTGTCGACGATGTCCGCGCCGACGACACCGACGTAGCGTCGCTCGCGTGTGTCGATCTCGGTGAGCCCTTCGCCGTACTTGAACTTGTAGTCCTGAATCGTCTGGTATTCGGGCGTTACGCCGAACACTTGCACCGAGCCGAGGGTCTTGTTCCCGTAGACGACGTCGCTGCGTGGCGTGGGGAACCCGGACTGCACGGAGATCCCGGCGGCGCCGGGGATCGCGGCGCGCACGAAGTTCACGTCCCACGAATTGAGCTTCGGCCGCCGCTGCATCCGCAGCCAGTCGGCATCCTCGATCAATGCGATGTTGATCGGCAGGCGGCGGATCTGGAAGGTGTTCGATCCGATCAGCGCGTCGGCGACGCTCTCTTTGACGTACGCGTTCATCCCCTGGATCACGGCGACGACCGCGACCAGGAACGCCACGCTCACGATGACGCCGAGCAGCGTGAAGAACGAACGCAGTTTATTGGCGCGGATCTGGGTGATCGCGGTCGCCAGGACGTCGCCGAATCGCATGGCCGGGAGAGAAGGGGGGCGCCTATTGAAAACTCGCCGGGGTTCGGCCGTGCGCAAGATTCCCGTACGAAACCGGCCTCTGTGTCTCTGTGCACTCTGACGTTCAATCGTTCCTGGCCGAGAAAGTTGTACGCCAACGAAGCCCGCTTACACCGGCGGCGGGACACCCGGAGTCCTTTCCCTTGCTCATCTCTCGCGAACTCACGTAACCCTTTCCCACAGTGAGCGAGTGAGAGGTGGGTATGACGGTCTACACGCGGTCGCGCGATGCGGCGCTCTCCATCCACCTGTTCGTCGCGCTGGCGAGCGCGTGTGCGACCGGAGTCGCACAACAAGGCGGATTCGGTCTCGACGCCGCCGGCGACGTCACGCCGATGAAGCGCGCGAGCTCAACGACCCTGACGCCGAGCGACCTCGCGCTGCCGAACATGACATCGACCTTGAGCGCGATTCAGCGGCTGCGCCCCGAGTTTCTCATCGGCTCGGGACGACGAGCGACTATCGGCAAACCGGAGATCGCGCTCTACGTCGACGACGTCTACAACGGCGAGCCGTCGTTGATCGACACCATTCCGATCGACGCCATCCTCGAGGTGGCGTTTCTTCACCCAAATGACGCGCGATTCCGCTACGGGCTGAACTGCCGGTGCGCCAACGGAGTGATCCTCGTCAAGACGCGACGTCGGGACTGACCGGTATCCGCGGAGCATCCCGAGACTACTGACCTGGACCTACCAAAAGGGCCTGGAACCGCGGAAGCGCACGAAGGGCATCGAGCGTTGGCTCGCGCTTCAGATGCAGTTGGAAATGCTTATCCGAGCGCGGGGCGAAGTGCTCGAGTAGACGGAGCGCTCGCTCCGGCTGTCCCGTCTGCGCGTAGCCCCAGGCGAGGTACGCCGCGTCGTGAATCGTCGGGTTCAGCGTGTCGGCGTGCGCCGTGGCTTGCCTCAGGATACTTTCGGCGGCGCGGCGATCGTGGCGACGCCACGCGAGCTCGGCGAGGCCGGCGAAGCCAAAGACCTGCTCCGGTCCGTTGCCAAGTACGACGACGGCGTCGTAGGCAGGCCGGGTCGCATCCCACTCTCCGCGTCCACGATACGCAAAGGCGACGGCTTGTCGCCCAAGCACGTTTTCCGGATCGACCTTTACCGCGCGGTCAGCCCAGACGAGCGCTGAATCAGGTTGTCGCAGCCAACAGTACGCGAAGGCTATGAACGCGAGCGAATTCGCGTGCGTGGGTCGGATGGTGACGGCACGACGGTAGGCATCGATGGCGCGATGAAGCTCGAGGCTGTCCTGCCAGAGGTTACCCAACTGATACCATGCATCGACCGAGGTCGAGTCGAGCTTCAGTGCGCGACGAACGATCTCGAATCGCGGAACCAAGTTCATTGGGTCGACGACGCGAAGAACCTGGCTCTTCGCCAAGAGTGCCAGCACGCTGCCGCTGTCCAATTCGACCGCTCGGTCGGCGGCGCGCACCATCAGTGGAATGACGGAGTCGGGTGCGAGCCCCGGAATTTGAAACCGCCAGTTATATGCGAACTGTAGAGCCCGCGCGAGGCCGGCCCACGCATCCGTGTAGACGGAGTCTTGTGCGATCGCCTGTCGGTAGAGCGGTACTGCGCGCTGAAGACCCTCGGCGGTTCGTTTATCGGCCAGCACATTTCCGCGGGCGACGAGAGAGACGGCGACGCTGTCGCGCGTGGCTGTGCGTGACGGATGTCGTATCGTCCAGACTCCAGCGCCGACGGCTGCCGCGGCGATCGCTACGGCAGCGACGACAGCGACGACAGCGCCACGAAACAGCTTCGGCCGCGCGAAGCCACGCGTGCCGTCCGATCGCAGTGCGCGCGTGAACTCGCCGGCGGTAGCAAACCGGTCGGCGGGCGCTCGAGCGAGCGAGCGCGAGATTGCACGATCCACCGCGAGCGGCACTCCGTCGCGCACGACGCGAACGGATGGCGGCGGGCCCGCAAAGCGTTTGGCGATCACGGCCGCCGCGGATGCTCCCGTGAACGGTGGTTCGCCGGCGAGCAGCTCGAAGAGCACGCAGGCCAGCGAGTAGACGTCGCTTCGTCCGTCGATGATCCGCTCGCCTGAACTCTGCTCCGGACTCATGTACGTCGGCGTTCCGACGGCAACGCCGGTAGCCGTTAACGACTCACTCGCGGCGTCTAGCGACTTCGCGATCCCGAAATCGGCGACGACGGCGCGATCGCCATCGAGCAGAATATTCTCCGGCTTGATGTCTCGATGCACCACGCCGTGCGAATGCGCATAGTCGAGAGCCGCCGCGACTTGCTCGGTCGTGCGAATGGCTTCGTCGAGCCGGAGTTGGCCTTGCTGCTTGAGCTGCTCTCGTAGCGACACGCCCTCGACGAGCGGCATGACGTAGTAGAGCAGATCGCCGGCTTCGCCGGAGTCGAACAACGGCAGGATGTTGGGATGCTGTAGCGACGCCGAGACGCGAATCTCGCGCAGAAATCGCTCGGGTCCGAGCGCGACGCTCACCGCCGGGTCGACGATTTTGATCGCGACGCGCCGGCCGTGCTTGAGATCGTCGGCCGCGTACACCGTCGCCATCCCGCCGCGGCCGAGCACGTGGTCAATGCGATAGCGCTCGGCCAGCGCGGTGGAAGCACGGCGATCCAACTGAGTCGCCTCGAGCGGCGTCGCGGTCCGGTCGGCTGAGGACATAGTCGTCGGGGGACGAATCTCCCACCTCCCGCCGGATGGCGCTACCCCATTCGGTGCCGCTGACCCCGGTGTCCATCGTGCCTTTCGCGCGGTAGAATGTTTGGGAAATGGAGAAACTCTGATGAGCGATCATCCCGCGAAGCCGGGCCTCAGCCGACGCGACATGCTCGGCACGATCGGAAAGGCCGCCGTGGCCTCCGTGGCCCTACCGCAAGTTCTTCGGGCGGCGATCCTTCCAGGTCGAGAAGGTGCGTCCGCGGCGCCGGTGAACGGCGTGGCCGGAGTCGATCGCGTTGTCGTATTGCCGGGGAAGACGTATCTGCGCGGCTGGGCAGGGTATGGCGATCCGCCGCGCTCCTCGCCGCGCCGCCCCGCGCAAGCCGACTCTCTTCCGCCCGCGCCGACGGGCCCCACGCCGACCGTTCGGTGGAACAAGCGCTCGGGACCGGGTCAAGTGACCTTCGCCGATTCCGCCGCGCTCACGACGACCGCGACGTTCAGCGAGCCGGGCGTCTACGTCATCGGCCTGGAAGCCAAGAACGGCGAGACCACCGCTTCGTCCACCCTCACCGTCAAAGTCGAGACCTCGCCGCCGGCAAAGCAGCTGGACGTCGTCCACATGCGAAAGTGGTCGGTCGACAGCCCGCTGTGGAATCATCGGATGAAGGCGCTCGTCGTAAGCTGGATCCCACACTGCATCGAGCAGCTCGAGCGCACGGACTCGAACGCCGGTGGGATCGACAACTTCATCGAAGCGGGGAAGAAGCTGCGCGGTGAACCGTTCGGCCCGCACAAGGGCTACGTGTTCGCGAACGCGTACGTCCACAACGCCGTCGAGGCGATGGCGATCGCGCTCATGCTCGACGCGAAGGGCGATCCGGAGATCGTCCGCGCGCAGTCAGATATGCGCGCGACGCTCGACAGGTGGATTCCGATCATTCTCGCCGCGCAGGAACCGGACGGCTACATGCAGACGGCGTTCACGTTGCCGCGCGTGAGCAACGCCGGCGGCAACCAGACGCCCGGGCCGTTCAATCATTGGGAACGTCGTGCCGACCACGAAGGCTACACGGCCGGCTATTTCCTCGAGGCGGCGATCGCGCATTACATGATGACGGAGCGGAAGGACACGCGGTTGTACAACGCCGCCAAGAAGCTCGCCGATTGCTGGTACGACAACATCGGACCCGCGCCGAAGAAAGCGTGGTACGACGGCCACCAGGAGATGGAACAGGCACTCGTCCGCTTCGGGCGCTTCGTCAACGACAACGAGGGCGCCGGAAGAGGGCAGAAGT
This sequence comes from Gemmatimonadaceae bacterium, assembly GCA_035535975.1. Taxonomy (GTDB): domain Bacteria; phylum Gemmatimonadota; class Gemmatimonadetes; order Gemmatimonadales; family Gemmatimonadaceae; genus JAQBQB01. The sequence continues at coordinate 66,040 of DATLPC010000087.1, forward strand.
ACATCGGGCTCGGCAAGTTTCTGCTCGACAATCGCTACTACGCGGCGCGCAACGAGCGCGAGCGCTCCGAGTATGACCAGAGCCATCTGCCGGTGATCGAGCAGTACGAGGCCGTCGGACACGCGGTGCGTGCCTCCTACAACTACTCGGGCATGGCCGACGTCGCGATGGAGACCCACGACCCCGACTATCGCAGCGCCGTCAAATCGCTGTGGGACAACATCGTCCACCGGAAGTATTACGTCACCGGCGGCGTGGCGAGCGGCGAGACGTCCGAGGGCTACGGCCCCAATTATTCGCTGCGGAACAACGCGTACTGCGAATCGTGCTCGAGTTGCGGCGAGATCTTCTTCCAGTGGAAGCTCGGCCTCACCTACCACGATGCGACATACGCGGACTTGTATGAGGAAACCATCTACAACGCGTTGCTCGGCGGTTTGGCGATGGACGGAAAGACCTTCTATTACCCAAATCCGCTCGACGCGCGTACGCCGCGGGTGTCGTGGCACAGCGTGCCGTGCTGCACCGGCAACATCCCGCGCACCCTCCTTTCGATGCCGACCTGGATGTACTCGAAGAGTCCGGATGGCATCCACATCAACCTGTTCGTCGGCAGCACGCTGACTGTCGACAACGTGGCCGGCGTCGATGTGCAAATGGTGCAGAAGACAACCTACCCCTGGGACGGAAAAGTCTCGATCACCGTCAACCCCACGGCCGCCAAACGATTTGCCGTCCGCATCCGCGTCCCGAACCGGAACGTGAGCGAGCTATACACGAGCACGCCCGACGCCAACGGCATCACGTCCCTCGCGGTCAACGGCACGCCGGTCACACCGGTGATCGAGCATGGCTACGCGGTCATCGACCGCACCTGGAAAGCCGGCGACCGCATCGAGCTCGAGCTGCCGATGAGAGTCCAGCGCGTGCGCGCCATCGACAGGATCGAAGCGGATCGCGGCAAAGTTGCGCTCCGCTACGGGCCGATCATGTACAGCATCGAGAAGGTCGACGTGCAAGACATCGGCAAGGTGCTCCAACCCGATGCGCCGTTGTCGACCGAGTGGCGAGGCGATCTGCTCGGCGGCGTGGTGGTCATCAAAGGCACATTTGCTGACGGCAGCCCGATGCTCGCGATCCCGAACTACGCGCGAATGAATCGGGAGCCGGCGCCACCGGCTCCGCCCGTGCCAGTTCCGAGCGGGGCCCCTCCCGGAACTAGGCCGGCACCACCGCCCGTGGCATCCGTTGTCTGGATCAACGAACGCTCAACCTGACGCTCTGGCGGCCGCTGGGCTGCTCGAGCTTGACGGTGACCGCTCACCGGCGCGTCTGGTTGGGCGGAGCATGGCTCATCGGTTTCTCTCGCTGGCCCTCGTCCTGGCCCTCGCCGCTTGCGGCTCATCGACGGAATCGACGCCGACCACCGCGCTGGACGGTCCCTGGAGCTCGCACGGCCTGAGCGTCGGCGTTGTGCTGACGATGAGGTGGACCGCGGACTCCGTGCACGGCACCGGCACCTACAATGTTCTGAACGGAGGCCTCGGCTGCGGGGGAGGGACGCTCCACGGCGGCGGTAACGTGACATTTGCGGCATCGCGATCCGGCAGCGAGGTCCTTGGGCACATGTCATTCGACAACGGATGGACGCCGCCATATCGCGCTGCGATCACGGGCTCGACTCTCGACGGAGCATTCCTCTCGATCGATGCGGGGAGCTGTCCGTTCCCACTCTTTAAGGGACTCGTGCCCTGATCCACGCTGAGTACTACAAGGACGAATTGAAACACAGCGATCACGGAGATCACGCCAAAAACGTCCTCAACGCTGTTTGAAAGCAGTTCGCGGGTCATGTAAGCGGTCGGCGTGGCCGGGTCATCTCAAGGGAGAGCAGGCAACCAGGCTCTCACCGGACTGTGCATGACGATATCCACGCTGGCACTCATCCTCGCCGCAGCCGCGAGCGCGACATCACCTCGTCCGTCGATCCGCTACGAAGTCACCGTCGACTCGGCGCGCACCGACGTGATCGGCGTGATCCTGCACCTGCGGAACGCCCCCAAGCTGGTCCAGCTCGCGATGAAGGTGCATCCCGAGTACGACGCGCGCTTTTGGCGGTACGTCGAGTTCGAGAGCAAGAACGTCCGACGCGCTGACACCACGCTCTGGGAAGCGGCGGTCGCGAACGGCAGCGCCGACATCCGCTACACGATTCACCTGCCGCGCGACACGGCGAGCAGTCGGCGTGCCTGGCAATGCGTCGTCCGCGGCGACGGAGCGTTAATAAATCCGCCCGATGTGCTTCTCTACCTTCCGCAGTTCGCCGACGCACCCGCGACGATCGCCATTCACGCGCCCGCATCCTGGCGCATCGCGACGGCGCTCGCCACCGCCGGCCAGCACGCGCTGAGCGCGCCCAATGCCGAGGAGATGCTGGACTCGCCGATCATGCTCGGCCGCATCCGACAGTGGGGCTTCGACGCTGGCAGTACGCGCTTCGTCGTCGCGTACTGGCCGCTGCCCAACGCGGCGCCGTTCGACACCACCGCGTTGGTCTCCAATATTCGCGCGATCGCGAACGCGGCGATCGGTATCTTCCGCTCGGCACCCTCGTCGACATTTTGGTTTCTCCTCCAGGACGGCGCCGACGACGCGCTCGAGCACCTGTCGTCGGTCACGATCGGCGTGCCGAGTGCGGCGCTGGCGCGCGATTCACGCGCCAACGCTGTCCAGATCGCCCACGAGTTCTTTCATACATGGAACCTCGTCGCCATCCATCCTGACAATTACGGCGAGTTGACGTATCGACGATCGCCCGCCAACGGCGGCCTCTGGCTCGGCGAAGGCGTCACGCTGCGCTACGCCGACGTACTCGTGCGTCGAGCGAGGCTCACCGACACCGCCGACACGCGCGCCCGTCACCTCGAGGGACTTCTATCGCGATACTATGGCGTGCCCTGGTCGACGTCGGTGTCGCCTGAAGCGGCTTCGCTGGCCTTCGGTCAGACGCTGTTGGAAAACCCGAACGCGACGAGCGGCTACTATCTGCAGGGAGAGCTGCTCGGCGAAGCGCTCGACGCGGCGATTCGCGATTCGACGCGCGACAAGCGATCGCTCGACGACGTCATGCTCGCGCTCTATGAGCGAAGCCGGAGCGGCAAAGGCTTCTCGAGCCAGGATGTCGAGCACGTCGCGAGCGCGGTATGCGGCTGCCGGCTGGCGTCGTTCTTCGACCGACAGGTTCGCGCGGCAGGTCTCATCGACCTTGCGCCCGCGGCCGCGCGACTCGGCTATCGAATCGTCGTCGACACGATACCGGCTGTCGATGCCGAGGGCACGCCGATACCCGATCTCCGTTTCAACGTTGCGGTGGTCGGCGACTCAGCCGTCGCGTTGGCCGCGACGTACGCCACGGGAGCCTGGGTTCGCGCGGGAGTGCGGACGGGAGACGTCGTCGAGTCGGTCAACGGCGTTCATCCGTCGACCGTCAGCCAACTATTGGCCGCGCTTCGACGCTTGCGTGTCGGCGATACCGTCTCGCTCGACGTGCGCCGGCGCGGCGCGGCCGCGCACGTCAACGTCGTCTTGCGAGGATACGATCGCCCGCGCGTGAGGCTCGTTGACCTCAAGGCGATTACGCCGGAGCAGCGCCAGCGACGCGCTCGTTGGCTCGATGGTTGGTGATTCTCCCCGGCGGCGCTGCTCGGACAAGTCAGCGCCGCCGGGACGCCCGCTCAGGCGTGCGACGAGACGATCGGGCAAATCAGCACATTCCCCGTGTCGATCTCGTATGGATTCTCGCCGCCTTGGTTGACCGGCAGGAACACATTGCCCGCCTCCTCGGCCGCGTCGAGATCTTTCTCGCTCTTGATCGGCGTGAAGAACGGTGACGCGATGTACGCTGGATTGTAGATCAGCAAGATCATCTTCCATGGCGCCTTCATTCCGCCCGCGGTGCCGTCGGTCCCCATGCCCGGCGCCCCGGCGATGACGTGATCGTGGAAAACGAACGGCGCCGGAAGCCCGGGGTGAAAGCACGGGTTGCACTGCGGATGATACCCGGACAGCAGCGTGATCGGCGGGCTGTTCGGCGTCGGTTCGACCTGCTGCGGGTAGACGACCAGGTATAGCTCCTCCGCGTGCTCGTACAGGTTCGGCTGCGTCTCTCTCGCGTTCACGATGATGCGCGGTCCGATCATGTACACCGTCTTCCCGTTCGCGTACGTGGGGTCGATCTCCGGCTTGCCGCCGACTGCGTCACGCGACGCGGCCGCCTCAATTCGTGGAACGTCGACGGGGCTCGGACGATCGCACCCCGCGATCATGGCGACGAGGCCGAGTCCTGGGAAAAACCTGCCTAGCCTACGCATACGAGTGTTCCTCCTCGAGAAGTGAAATAGGACATCGCGTGTTGCCATCCCAATGGCCGGTCGGCATGTTGGGACGGCGGCGAAAACGCTTCTCCTCCCATCGGAGTGAACGGGAAACACGGTCCAAACCCGACATGACCCAATCGGACGTGCTCGACGCACTTCGAAGCGGACGCCGGGATGCGCTCGACGGGCTGACGTCGCTCCTCTACGACGAGCTACGCGAGATCGCCCACCGTCATCGCGCGCGAGATTCGCACGACGCCACGCTCGCGACCACCGCCCTCGTCCACGAGGCCTACCTCAAGCTCGTCGACCAGTCGCGCGCGCAGTGGACCGACCGCGCTCATTTTCTCGCGCTGGCCGCGGTCGCGATGCGCCACATTCTGACCGACCGCGCCCGCGCCCGGCTCGCGGCAAAGCGCGGTGGGGCGCGCGACGTCGTGACGTTCGACGACGAGACGGTGGCGTCGGAGGATCGGCCCGGAGCGCTGCTCCAGATCCACGAAGCGCTCGACCGCCTGGCCGGCGTCGATGCGCGCATCGCCTCCGTCGTCGAGTATCGATTCTTCGGCGGTCTCACTCACGAGGAGATCGCCGCCGCGCTCGGCATCACCGTTCGCACCGTAGAACGCGACTGGGCGAAAGCGCGCGTGCTCCTTCGCGACTTGCTTGCCGCGTGACCGATTCACAGGACACGCCGGCGCGACCGATGACGCGCGAGCGCTGGGAGCGACTCGCTCCGCTCGTCGACGCCGTGCTCGATCAGCCACCCGATCGTCGACACGCCTTCATCAGTGAGATCTCCGGCGGGGACGCCGCTCTCGCCGCGGACCTCTCGCGCTTCGTCGACGCAAATACGATGGACGCCCAACGCGACGGTTCCATCTTCGAGTCGGCCGCGCGCGAACGAACGGAGCTGATGTCGGGACAGCGCCATCATGCGGCGAGCGCGCTTCATGACCAACTCCAGGCGTCGCTCGCGGCGACCTACCTCATCGAGCGTGAAATCGGCGGCGGCGGGATGTCGCATGTCTTCGTCGCCGAGGACCGCGGACTCGGACGGCGCGTCGTGATCAAGGTCCTGCCGCCCGAGCTGACCGAAGGCATCAGCGCCGAGCGATTCGCCCGCGAGATCAAGTTGGCGGCGTCGCTCCAGCAGGCCAACATCGTTCCCGTGCTCGCCGCGGGAACGGCGGCCGGCTTTCCGTACTATGTGATGCCCTTTGTCGAGGGTCGTTCGCTGCGTGAGCGTCTGCTCCGCGACGGCGCGCTTCCGCTCGGCGACGCGATCAGCATCCTGCGCGACGTCGCGCGCGCACTGGTCTTCGCGCACGGACGAGGCGTCGTCCATCGCGACATCAAGCCGGGCAACATCCTTCTCTCGGACCGGACCGCGGTCGTCACCGACTTCGGCATCGCCAAAGCACTCGGCGCCGCGCGAGGCGTCATCGGGGCCGGCGACACGAGCCATATCGTGTCGCGCACCGGGACGAGCATCGGGACGCCGGCTTACATGGCGCCGGAACAAGCCGTCGGCGACCCGAACGTCGATCACCGCGCCGACCTCTATTCATTCGGCTGCGTCGCGTTCGAGCTGTTGACTGGGAAGCCGCCGTTCGTGCGCGACGCCCCGCATCACGTCATCGCTGCCCATTTCCAAGAAACGCCGCGGCCGGTCACGGAGCTTCGGCCCGACGTACCCCCCGCCGTGGCGCGTCTCGTCGCGTCCTGTTTGGAGAAGGATCCGTCGCGACGTCCGCAGAGCGGCGACGATCTCCTGCTCGCGCTCGACGGCGCAACGAGCCAGCCCGTCGCGCCGCAGCGCGAACGCTCGAACCGCACGCTCGTCGCGACGGCGGCAGTCGCCGTCCTCGCCGGCGTCGCTGGTTTGGTGTACTACGCGTCTCGCGACGCCGAGCCGCTGACCTTCGCGGTCGCGCCCTTCCACAACATGGCGCGCGACACGGCCCTCGATTATCGCAGCGACGGCATCGGCGACGAGATCCTCAACGGGATGGCGAAGGCCAAAGGCGTGCAGATCGTTGGGCGAAGCACGGCATTCCGATTCAAGGATCGTCCCGGCGCGGACGCCCCCGACGTCGGCACGATCGAACGAGCGCTCGGCGCGCGGCTGCTGCTCACCGGGACGCTTCGCGAGAGCGACGGCCGCGTGATCATCTCGGCGCAGCTCAATGATTCGGTGTCACACCGCGAGATTTGGTCGGAGTCGTTCACGCGCGCCTCGAGCGACCTCGGCTCGATCACCGATGACATCGTTCGTCGGGTCGCGGACGCCTTGCACGCCAAGTTCGGCGCGCGCGTTGCCCTTCCGAATCGGACGGCGTCGGCCGTCGGGACGACGAACGCGGCGGCGCTCGATCTGTATCTGATCGGGCAGGCGCAAATGCGACAGCGCGGGGCCGGGATCGCGCGAAGCATCGAGAGCTTCCAGCGCGCCATCGATCTCGATCCCAACTTCGCGCGCGCGCACGCCGCGCTGGCGAATGCGCTCGCGCTCGACCCCTTCTTCAATGGGACGCCGCCATCCGTATCTGTGGCGCATGCGATTGCCGAGGCGGAGAAGGCGCGCGTGATCGACAGCACGCTTGCCGACGCTTACGTCGCGCTGGGCATGGCGCATAGCTATTCCGGACAGTGGGAGACCTCGGACGCGGACATGCGCCGCGCGATCCAGCTCGAACCGGACAACTCGAACGCGCGCATGACCTTCGCCCGCCAACTCATCGTTCGCGATGTCGCGGATGAAGCGGTCGACCAGCTCGAGCGCGCGCGCAAGCTCGAGCCGACGTCGCCGATCATCTCGGCGTGGCTCTCTTATGCGCTGTTCCTCGAGGGGCGCACCGATTCCGCGCTCGCCGAGGGCCGCCGCGCGCTCCAACTGGACCCAGGGCCGTTGCCGGTCACCAATCTCGGATCGCTGTTGAGTCTCGCCGTCGGGAAAACCGATGAGGCGCGCCGCCTCATTCGCCCGTCCGAGACCGAGATGACGTACGCCCCTTACGTGCACGCCAAAGCTGGGGACACCGCGACGGCAAACCGGCTCATACGTCGGATGGAGACGCGAGTTCCGCCGCCGTGGTTTCTCGACGTTTCGCGGGCAACGGTGTTGTTGGCGGTGCACGATACCGCCGGCGCATTGAGTGCTCTCGAGCGCTCGGCGAAAAACTCAGGGTCAATGTGGGTTTACTTCATTCCACTCGGCGATCCCACCTACGACGCCATTCGCGGAAGCTCACGCTTTGCCGCGCTGCTCCGAGAGTCGCGCGTCGACCCGCGAGTCACGACCAAGCCGAGACGCGGAAACTGATCACGATCGACTGAATGGCGGAGCAGCCCAACCGATCAAGGGATGCGCGCCTTCGTCCAGACCGCGAGGGCGCCGCATCCCGCGCCGTTCGACATGCCGCGCCCCTCCTTCACCGGCAGCGCCCCCTGAAACGCCATCGGGACCAACGACGGGCGATCGTACACCTCGATCGCGGCGATTCCACCCGGCGAGAATCCGATGTCGTCGATTTGTTCTATGCCGTGCGGGACGCCGTCGATGTACAGCCAGAGACAGCCGGGTTGAGAGTGCGCGGTCACGCGGCAATGGTCTCTCGGACAATTGACGTCGATTCCGCGGACGCCGCGCAGCAGCTGCGCCGGCGTCACGACCGTCATCGCGATCGAATCGATGTGCTGCGGCGTGAGGAAGCTGCCCAAGCCGAGTCGCTGGCGCTCGGTGAAACCGGATCGCGCGAGGTACGCGTTCGTGCGCTCGGCGTTGACGTTGACGGTGTTCAGCACCTGCACCGATCGCATCGTCACTGATAGGACGACCACGGAATCCGCGGGCAGCGATACCTCGAACGACAGCGGAGCGTACCCGATCTTCGTGATCGTGAAGCCATTCGCTCCCGCCGGCAATCGGCGCACATCGAAGTGGCCGGAGTCGTCGGTGACGACAGACACCTTGTTTCCGTCCACGAGAACGCTCGCCGCGACGACCGGCCGGCCGAGGCTGTCACGGACAATGCCGGCGAGGCCGGAATGTTTACGCGTCGTATCGGTAGATTGCGCAACCGCTGTCGTCGACGCGGCAAGCGCGAGCATGAGAAAACTCAAACGTCTCGAGGGACGCGGCATTGGTCGTTCCCCGTGTGTCTCCGGGATCCCGAACATATCACGAGTCGCCTTCAACGTCACCGTCGAGCACAAGGCAGAAACGACCCAGTCGCGCTAGACGAACTTTCGCCCGTTTTGAATGGTACTAAAGGCGTATCGGCCGTTATATTTACGGTAGTGATCGGCGCCCCCCCCCGTGTCGAGTGTTTCCCGACAGGCCGCGCTCGCCGTTCGCCAGTCCGTTCCCTCCTCTACGTTCGGACCGCCCCGTGGTTCCTCCCAGGCGTTCCCCATCCGGTAGCTGGTTGATGTATCTGAAGTACGCTGCACGGCACGCGCTCGTGGTTCTCGCCGCCGTTCCAGCGGCTGCGCTCGCCCAAAGCGAACCCTGCGCGCGTCCGACATCCGTTCATGCCTCGCTCGGCTTGAGCCAGAGCGATCGTGCCGACGCCGCAATCAACAACACGCAGTATCAGGGACGTGGGCCTCAGCTCAGCGTCGGCGCTGCCGCAAACGTGCGTAGCCTTTGCGTCGAGGCGTTCGCCACGGGCGGCGCTCACTATCTCCGACCGCTCGGAGGTGGTTTCGGTAGCGAGCGCGTCCTCGACGGCCGCGCGAATCTCAATGTCTTGAAACCCGTCGCCGCGTCGGCCGATAATCGCGCGACTCTCGCCATCGGTCTCGGCGCACAGGGAATTCTCGCCGGAACGAAACACTCCTTCGCCGACGGACAGAACACGTCCAGATATCGGCTTGGCGTTGGCTCGATCGGACCCGCGTTCGACGCATCGTTCCGGATGCTCGGTGGACGCTTCTTCGCCTCCGGGTCGGTTCCGATGCTTTCTATCGTCGATCATCCCTATGTCGCCGCGTCATCGCTGGCGCCGGAAGGGTTGCGCGTCGCCACCTGGTCGTCGCTGCGCGGCGGCAGTGGGCATTTCGGCTACGATCGACCGCTGTCCCGTTATCTCACTGGAATGCTCGCCTATCAGGTGAGTGGTTTGCGCTACGACGACGCGCGCCCGGTGCGGGCACTGTCCCAGATGCTGACCTTCGGTTTTCGTCTGACGCGTCCGACGGAGCGCCGCTGATGCGCCGCCGATTTCTGCTCGGCGTCGTGACGCTTTTCGCCACCGCGTGCGCCGACCCGACGCTCGTCGCGCCGGCCGATCGAAGCTACGCGGCGATGTTCGACCAGCTCTGGCACGAGACCGATCTCACCTATTCGATGTTCGCCGTCAAGCGCGTGAATTGGGATTCGGTCGGCGCGGTCTATCGGCCGCGGGCTCTCGCCGCCCAATCCGACTTCGCCTTCGCGCGTGTGTTGTCCGACATGCTGTCGTCGCTGCACGACCGGCATGTGTCGCTCACGCCGGGACGCGGCGCGATGCCGATGGCCTATCAGGCGCCGTCGGATTTCCTGCCGCTCGACTTCGACTCGACTCTCATCGAACGGACGTATCTCACGCGACGCCTGAGCGCTGCCGCGGTGCCGCATCTCGATGCCGGCTGGCTCACGCCGACGCTCGGCTACATTCGCATTCCCAATTTCGTGGGAAGCGGTTGGGACGGCGAGCTCGATGCGGCACTCGATACACTGCAGGGCGCGAGACAGCTCGTCGTTGACCTGCGCTGCAATCCTGGTGGCAACTACGAGTTGGCCCTCGATCTGGCCGGCCGGTTCACCGAGCAGTCGACGGCGTTCGGCTTCGTGCGCATTCGCAATGGCCCGAAACACGACGATCTCACCGATCCGATCGCCGAGACCCTTCGGCCAGCCGGCCGGCGCAAGTTCACCGGGACCGTCTACCTGCTCACCAATCGTCGCGTCTACAGCTCGGCCGAGAACTTCGCGCTCGCGCTGCACCAATTGCCGAACGTTAGCACCGTCGGCGACACGACGGGCGGGTCCTCCGGCCGCCCGGTGACGCGCGACCTGGCAAACGGTTGGACGTACGAGCTTTCGACCTGGATCGAATACACGAACGATCACCAGGTCGTCGAAGACCACGGCGTGGCGCCGAACATTTTCGTTCCTCGCGGCTCCGCGGTGGGAAAGCGCGACGTGGTACTCGATCGCGTATTGCAGCTGGCGGCGAGCGGCGGCTGATCGTCCGCCGCCGGGCAGACAGCACCACGAGCGAATCGAGGTCGGTCGGGCTCGCCTCGGGCTCTCGCGCAGAGCGTTGCGAATGGCCATTCTTGGGGATGGTTTCTCAATCCTTCCCGGCCGTGATGCGCGCGGCCGTCGCGCTCGCTCTGCTCGGCGCGCCCGCGGCTCGCCTCGCCGCGCAACAGCAAGTCGACGTTCTCATTCGCGGCGGCACCGTCGTCGACGGCACGGGCGCCGCGCGCCGCCGCGCTGACGTCGGCATCAAGGGCGAGCGGATCGCGTTCGTCGGGAATGCGACGACGTCGCGCGTAACCGCGCCGAAGACAATCGACGCGACAAACCTCATCGTCGCACCCGGTTTCATCGATCCGCACACGCATACCCAAGGCGATCTGTCGTCGTCGCAGCGCAAGGCGAATCTCGCGTACCTGATGCAAGGTGTGACGACCGTCATCACAAACAACGACGGTGGCGGCGGTACGGACATCGGCAAGCTGCTCGACACCTGGACGAAGCAGGGCATCGGCACCAACGCCGCGGTGTACATCGGGCAAGGCTCGGTGCGTGGCGCGGTGCTCGGCATGTCCGCCGCCGCGCCGACGCCGGCGCAAATGGATTCGATGAAAGCGATCGTTGGCCGGGCGATGGATCATGGCGCGATCGGTATGTCGACGGGACTCTACTACGCGCCCGGGAGCTATTCGACGACCGAAGAGGTTATCGAGCTGGCGAAGATCGCCGCCGCCAAAGGCGGAGTCTATGACTCGCACATTCGTGACGAGAGCTCGTACACGATCGGGTTGATCGGCGCTGTGAACGAGACGATCCGCATCGGTCGCGAAGCGCATTTGCCGGTGCACATCTCGCACATCAAGGCGCTCGGTACCGACGTCTGGGGTCAGAGCGACACGGTGATCGCGCTCATGAAGCGGGCGCGCGCCGCGGGCGTCGACATCACCGCCGGCCAATATCCATATACCGCTTCAGGCACGAGCCTCGGCGCCTCATTGCTGCCTCGCTGGGCCGAGGCCGGCGGACGCGACTCGCTGCGCGCGCGCGCCAACGATCCGGCGACGCGCGCGCGGTTGATCAAAGACATGGAGGACAATCTCCGTCGACGCAACGGTCCGCATTCGCTGCTCATCTCCTCGACGCGCGACACATCGATCCTCGGCAAGCGTCTCGATGAGATCGCGACGGCGCGCAGGAAGTCACCGGTCGAGGCGGCGCTCGAGATCATCGTCGCCGGTCAGGATCCGGGCGTCGCCTCGTTCAACATGAACGAGAAGGACATCGAGAACTTCATGAAGCAGGACTTCATCGTCACCGACTCCGACGGCAGCGACGGTCATCCCCGCAAGTACGGCACCTACCCGAAGCTCTTTCACGAGTACGTGAATCAGAAGCACATCCTCACGCTCGAGCGCGCGGTGCAGCGGAGCAGCGCCCAACCGGCCAAGATCCTCGGCCTGACGGAACGTGGCGTGATCAAGCCGGGCGCGTTCGCCGACGTGATCGTGTTCGACAACAACACGTTCGCCGACCGTTCGACGTACGAGCAGCCCACGCTCACGGCGACGGGCATGCGCTTCGTCTTCGTGAACGGCGTCCTGACGATCGACGGCGGTAACTACACCGGGGCGACCGGCGGCAAAGCTCTCCGGCGCGCCAATGCGCCCGGTGCCTAGATTAGGCGCATGATCGATACGCCCCCGCCACCGTTCGGCACGTTCTTCGTGCCGGGTCCGACCGAGATCCGACCCGAGATCCTCGCTCGGCTGACCCGCCCGATCATGGGTCATCGCAACCGCGCGTTCGAGGCGATGTTCGCGCGAATCGAAGCTGGACTGCGCGACGTTCTGCTCACCGCGCGCCCGGTGTACGTCGGCGCCACGTCGTCGACCGGCTTCATGGAGATGGCGATCCGCAACCTGGTCGACGGACCAGTGCTGTCGTTGGTCAACGGTGGATTCTCGGAGCGCTTCGCGGTCGTCGCCGAGACGTGCGCGCGCACCGTGGAACGGGTCGTCGTCCCGTGGGGCTCCACGTTCGATCTGGAAGTGGTGGAGCAGGCGCTCTCCCGCGGGAAATTCGTCGCCGTCACCGTGGCCCACTCGGAGACGTCGACCGGCGTGATCACCGACGTGCGTGCCGTCGCCGAGTTGGCGCATCGACATGGGGCGTTGCTGCTCGTCGACAGCGTCTCGGGAGCCGGCGGCGCCGAGTTGATGGTCGACGCCTGGGGACTGGATTACGTCTTCACCGGATCGCAGAAGGCACTGGCACTGCCCGCCGGTCTCGCGTTCGCGGTGGCGTCGCCCGACTACATGGAGCAAGCCAAGCGCGCGACGAACCGTGGGTACTACTTCGACATCCTCCAGTACGACAAGTACGCCGAAAAGAATCAGACGCCGAGCACCTCGGCGACGACGTTGATGTACGCGCTCGAAGCGCAAATGGAGGACATCGGACGCGAGGGCATCGAGCGCCGATGGGATCGTCACCTGCAGATGCGCGACGCGACGATCGAGTGGCTTCAGGGCGTCTCGATGCGCCGCGGAGTCGACCTACGCATCATGGCCCCCGACGGCGCGCGCTCGCCGACGGTGACGGTCGTCGTCTGCCCGAGCGGGATGCGCGGCCCGGATGTGTGCGAGGCGGTGAAGGCGCGCGGCTTCACGATCGGTGGCGGATACGGCGATCTCAAAGAGACGACGTTCCGTATCGGCCACATGGGCGATCACACGCTCGAAGGGCTGCGCCGCTGCTTGCACGTGACGGAGAACGCGATCGCCGAGCTGGCCGAGCGCCGGCACTTGGTGCGCGTCTAACGGAATCAGTGCTGCCAGCCCTTGAGCGCGGCGGCCATGAAAACGAGGACGGCGAAGGCGGCGGCGCCGAGTCCGCCGGCGACGGCGATCGTTCGCACGGTGACGAGAAGCGGCTTGCGCCACCGCGACGCCTCGTCGCTCGTCCGCGCGGCAAGAAGCCGCTCACATAGCCCGCCAATCCCGTACGCGGCTACAGCGCCGAATCCTGCCGCGAGCCAATGCAGAGCGGGGAATCGCCACCAGATGAACGCCGTATTCACCGCGCCGCCGACGGCGGTCGTCCACAGCTCCATCGGCGACCGCTCGCGCGCGTTGCGCGCGAGGGTCACGAGCAGGGATTCGTCGTTTCCGGTGGCGCGAAGCTCTGATCTCATCGTTTCGCCCTCGAGCGTTACGGCAACCTCACCTCGCCCGGTGGGACGCGATCGACGTGCAGGACTTGCTTGTACGTCTTCCCACCGACGTTGATGCTCACAAGGTAATCGCCGGTCGACGCTTCGAATCCGACGGTACTGCGATTCCCCGGTGCACCGAAGAAGAACACATTCGCGTTCGAGCTCGGGCCGTTGATCGCGCGGTTGATCGCGGTTTGGAGTTCCTGGTACTTCTCCATGTCCATATTCGCGCCGTTCACCGTCATCGTGCAACCGGAGAAGCCGCTGCCACCGCGCACGACGCCACCTTCGGCTGGGCGATCCGGATTCGTCCCGGGACCACCGCCGCCGCAATTGATGTTCAACTGCGGCGGGGTGGCGGACGGCAACAACGCCGCGCGCGCGTGGCGCATGAATGCCGTGTCCATTCCAGCCTTCTCGACGGAATCGAGCACCAACGTTGTCTTTCGAACGCGCACGATGCTGTCACGCAACGCCGAGGGGCTGAGGGCCGGCACGGTCGCCAATTTTCGCGTCCCGCGATACGGCCACACGACGCGCTGCAGTCCCGGGCTTCCCGATCCGTTCGTGGTGAAGATCGTGTCACCCGTTGCGTCCTGAATGACGACCTTCACCTGGTTGGCCGGCGCGCCGCGCGTCGGGTTGGCCGGTGTTGACCCGGCGAGCGTGACGGTGAGTGTCGCGCCCGCCGGCGTGGGCGATGCCGCCGGCGCGGGCGACGTCGCCGCCGGGCCGGCCGCTACCGTCGCCGCCGGCTGCGCCGACGGCGCGATGCGATAGGCGATCTCCGCGCCGTACGGCGGACTCGCTGCGCCATAGGTCTGCTGGTCGTTCGTCTGGCCCATGCGCGGCGGGTCCGCGTACTGGTAGGCGCGCTTCGGCTCGAAGAGCATGACGTCGGCGACCGTCTTGCCGGCCATCTGCTCGAGCGGTGCGACGTCCACGACGAAGATCCCACGGCCGTGTGTCGCCGCGATCAGCTCGCGATCACGCGGATGAATCTTGAGATCGAATACCGGCACCGTCGGCATGCCGCTCATCAGCTTCTGCCAGTTCTTGCCGCGATCCGTCGAGACGTACGCGCCGACCGACGTGCCCGCGAACAGCAGATCGCGATTGAACGGATCTTCGCGCACGACGTGCACGTGATCCGGTCCGCCCGTCGGCAGCGTCGCGGCGATCGAGGTGAAAGTCTTTCCACCGTCGGCCGTCGCGTACAAATACGGCGTGAAGTCGTTATTGCGGTGGTTGTCGAACGAGATGTACCAGCTCAGCGTGTCGAAGTGCGAGGGCTCGATACGGCTGACGTACACGTCGTTGCTCGGCAGTCCTGGAAACTTTTTCCAGTCGATTTGCGTCCACGCCGCGCCGTCGTTCGCCGTGAACCACACGTTGCCGTCGTCGGTGCCCGCGTAGAGCAAACCCGGCTTCATGTACGATTCTGCCAAAGCGACGACCGTGCCGTACGTCTCGGCGCCGGTGGCGTCGACCGTGATGCCGCCGGTCGTCTTCATGCTCACGTCGATCTTCTTCATGTCTTGCTTGGAGAGATCGGGCGAGACGGAGTACATGTTGTCGCCGCGCTGCGTCGACTTGAAGACGTGGTTGCCGCCCACGTACACCACATCCTTGTTGTGCGGTGACAGGAAGAACGGCGTCTCCCAGTTGAACCGGGTCACGGAATTGAGCGAGTCCTGCTTCTGTCGCGCGCGAAGGTCGGCGATGTGGTTCTTCATGTCGCGCGTTTCCGGCTGCGTCGTGTCGCCGCGCGCCAGGACGATGGAGTCCTCATACTGTCGATAGCGCGCGAAGGACGACCCGCCCGCGCCGACGAAGTTCGTCTGGCCGGTGGCGAGGTTCCAACGTGTGATCCCCGCGTTCTGCGACTCGCCGTAGATGATCTTCGGATCGGTCGGATCCTGCGCGGTCCAGAATCCGTCGCCGCCCGAGTAGCCGAACCAGAACGCCGAGCCGACGCTGCCCTGCCGATGGCGGCTCGGACCGCACCACGAGCCGTTGTCCTGCGCGCCGGCGCAGACGTTGTACGGCACCGCGAAGTCGAAGCTCACGCCGTAGAACTGGCCGATCGGCAGCGCCGTGCTGGCGACGTAGTTGCCGCCTCGATCCCACGTCTGCGCCACGCCGCCGTCGTTGCCGACGATGATGTGCTCGGGATCGTTCGGGTCGATCCACATCGCGTGGTGGTCGACGTGGATCGTTTGCGTCGCCGAGCGCGCGGTCTTGCCGCCGTCGTCGGAGAAGAGCACGGGCGTCGACGACCAGTATACCCGATCCGGATTCTTCGGGTCGACGCGAACTTGAGAATAGTAAAAAGGCCGGGTGTCCTGATCGTTCCGGTACGACCACGTTTGGCCGCCGTCATCCGAGCGATAGAGGCCGCTCTTGTTTTGGGCCTTGGATCCCGCCGTCGGCTTCGAGTTGGGATTCGTGTCCGCCTCGACGAGGGTGTAGACGATCTGCGGGTTCGAGCGCGAGATCGCGATCCCGATGCGACCCTTCTTCGTCTCGGGGAATCCGCCGCCCTTGATCTCCGTCCACGTCGTGCCGCCATCGGTCGTCTTCCACAGGCCGGAGCCCTTACCGCCGGAATTCAGGAAGTACGGTCCGCGGAGCCGCTGGTACGCCGACGCGAACAGCACCTGCGGATTCGACGGATCCATCGCGACGTCGATGAAGCCCGTGCTGTCGTCGACGAACTTGATCAACTTCCACGTGGCGCCGCCGTCTTCCGTCTTGTACAGACCGCGCTCCGGGTTGGACTTCCACGCGGCGCCAAGCGCGGCGACGTAGACGATGTTGGGATTCGTCGGATGGACGACGATGCGCCCGATGTGCTGGGTCTTCTCGAGCCCCGTGAGCTTCCAGGTTTTGCCGCCGTCGGTGGACTTATAGATCCCCATCCCCGGCTCGATCGTGTTTCGAGAATTCTGCTCGCCGGTGCCGGCCCATACCTGGTTCGTATCGGAAGGCGCGATGGCAAGCGCGCCCATCGAGACGACACGCTGATTGTCGAAGATGGGCTTGAACGTCGTCCCGGCGTTGGTGGTCTTCCAGACCCCACCGCCCGCGGTCGCGACGTAGAAGGTCTTCGAGGGACTGGGGATCGCCGCGATGTCGGCGACGCGTCCGCCGAAGTTCGCCGGTCCAATATTCCGCCAGCGGAACCCGGCGAGAGTTACGGAGTCGAGCTGGCCCAGGACAACTGTGGGAAGCGAGAGGACGGCGAGGGCTGGTGCGAGGCGACAGAAGCGCATGGTGGGGGCCTGGGCTGTCGAGCGAGAAGCGACGTAGGGCGCCCGGCGACGGGCGTGTCCAAGGTTACGCATTAGATGCACGCCGGGCGAGAGTGGTTGCCGGCCGGCGGAAGGGCCCGGTTGCAGGTTGGAGACAGCCGCGGAAGGTTAGAGCTGTTCGCACCGGGAGAGACCATGGCTTCGACCGCGTTCGCCCCCTCGTCGACCTACTCGCCACCGGCGCGGCCGAGTGCCGGCGTCGGACGAATCGCCGGCATCGACGTGCTCCGTGGACTCGTCATGGTGCTGATGGCGATCGACCATGTCCGTGTGTATTCCGGCGTGCCGGCGGGCGGTCCGACGGCCGGTGTCTTCTTCACGCGATGGGTGACGCATTTCTGCGCGCCGGCGTTCGTCTTCTTTGCCGGAACCGCCGCGTTCCTCTATGGAGATCGACTCGGCGATTCCAGGAAGCTGTCGCGCTATCTCGCGACGCGAGGATTGCTGCTCGTGGCCCTCGAGCTCACGGTCATTCACGTGAGTTGGACGTTCACGCTCTCCTGGGGATTCGTCCTCGGCGGCGTCATCTGGATGTTCGGCTGGTGCATGATCCTCATGGCGGGGCTCGTCCGCTTTTCGCCGGCGAGCGTCGGCGTCTTCGGCGTCGCCGTGATGCTGCTGCAAACGTTGATGCGCGTTCCCGCCAAGCTGGTCCCGTCACTCGAGCCGCTTTGGAGTTTTCTCTACATGGGCGGCAGCATCCAGCTCGGCAAAGGCGGGCCGGATCTCGAGATTCTTTACAACATCATTCCATGGATCGGCGTGATGGCGGCGGGTTACGGCTTCGGGCTGCTCCTCCTTCGCGACCCCGAGGAGCGTCGCCGTCTCTGCCTGCGCCTCGGACTCGGCGCGATCGTCGCGTTTGTCGTCATCGCCGGCGCGCTCGTCGTGCTGCGCGGCGGGGACGACCACCGCGCCTTCATCTATCGTCTGCTCGATCAGAACAAGTACCGCGACTCGCAGCTCTTCCTGTTGATGACGCTCGGTCCAATGATCGCGCTGCTCCCCTTCGCCGACGATGCCCGCGGATCGATCGCGCGCGCCCTCGAGACCTTCGGGCGCGTGCCGATGTTTTACTACTTGCTGCACATCCCGCTGATTCACGCGCTGTCGCTCGTCGCGTGGTACCTCCGCGACGGCACGCCGCACGCCGGCTCATTCGCGACGGCGCCGTACGTACAGTTGCCGCCGGGTCAGCGTTGGGGGCTCGGGTTGTTGTATCTCGTGTTCGCGATCACGATCGTGCTGTTGTACCCCGCGTGTCGGTGGTACGCGGGTGTAAAGGCCCGTCACCCCGGTGGGCTTCTTCGGTACATCTGACCCTCGTGAACGGCGAATTGTTGGCACAGAGGACACCGAGGACATAGAGGGCACGGAGGACTGCTCGGGCATCCGATTCCCGGTCGCAGTTCCACCGTACCACACCCATTGACATCCGATGTATACGCGCAGTATCGTGGCCTATACATCGAATGGCCATGGGTACATGCCGCGGACCGTTGACCTCCTTCAAGGCACGCTCGACCTGCTGATCCTCAAGACCCTCTCGTGGGGTCCGGCGCACGGGTACGCCGTCGCGCGGTGGATCGAGACGCTGACCGGCGAAGTGCTGCGCGTTGGCGAAGGATCGCTCTATCCGGCGCTCCATCGCCTCGAGGAGCGCGGCTGGGTCGAGTCGAGCTGGCAGATCTCGAGCACGAAACGCCGAACCAAGGTTTATCGCCTCACGGCCAAGGGCCGGCAGCAGCTCAAAGCGGAGACCGGCACATGGTCGCAGTTCGTCGACGCCGTCGCCAAGGTGTTGAAGACGGAGGAGCGTCCGCTATGAACGACCGATGGCTTCGCTGGTTCCAGCCGACGCGCCGAGATCCGAAGCGCGACGTCGACGAGGAGATCCAATTTCATCTCGACGCGCGCATCGCCGATCTCGTCTCGCGCGGTGCGTCGCCCGATGACGCCCGGCGCCAGGCCCTCAGCGAATTCGGCGATGCCGACGCGGTGCGTGCCGACACCGTCCGGATCGACGAACGGATAATCCGCCGCGAACGGCGGGCCGACTGGATCTCCGAGTTCATACGCGACGCGCGCCTGGGCTTCCGCTCACTCCTCCGCACGCCGGCTTACACGATCACCACCGTCCTGTGCGCCGCGCTCGGGATCGGCGTCACCGGCGCGATCGTCTCCGCGTCGTATTCGATCCTCGTCCGGCCGTTGCCGTACCCGCACGACGAACAGCTCGTCACCATCTACTCGGACAATCCCGGCCACGGCTACAAGAGCGTCAACATCTCGTGGCCGGATTTCGTCGACTGGCGCGACCGCAACCAGACGTTCAGCGGGATCGGCATCTTCACGTGGAACTCCAATACCATCACCGGCGGTTCCGGCGACGCGGAGCGCGTGACGGGGTCGGAGATCTCGCCGAATCTGTTCGCGATCCTCGGTGTGCGTCCGGCGTTCGGACGACTGTTTCTTCCGAATGAAGATGACCGCGGGCGCGCGCCGGTCACGCTGATCAGTCATCGGCTCTGGCTCCGACGGTTCGGTGGCGACTCCACGCTTGTCGGACGCACGATCAACCTCGACGGCCGCGCGCACACCGTCGTCGGGATCATGTCCCCGGGGTTCAACTTTCCCGATCGCGGCGACGTCTGGGTGCCGTTCAAGACGGATCCGGCCCTCGAGCGTCATGGCAATCGTGGCTACGCCGGAGCGATCGGCCGCATCAAGCCGGGTGTGACTGTCGCGCAAGCGAGCGCCGACCTCCATCGTATCGACGCGCTGCTCGCGCGCGAGGTTCCCGACGAGAACGAGGGCTGGCAGGCCGGCGTGCTCACCATGCGCGACGATCTCGTCGGCGACCTTCGTCGGCCGCTCGAGGTATTTCTCGTCGCCGTGGCCATGGTCCTGCTCACCGTCTGCGCGAATCTCGCGAATCTGATGCTGGCGCGCGGGGCGGCGCGCGGGCGCGAAGTGGCGATTCGTGCCGCGCTCGGCGCGTCGCGTGGCCGCATCGTGCGACAACTCATGACCGAGAGTATCGTCACCGCGGTCCTCGGCGGCGTCCTCGGCGTCGCGATCGCGTGGTGGGGCGTGCGCCTGTTGCGATTCGCGTTCCCGGATCAGTCGCCGCCGTTCTACGTGAAGCTCGGGCTCGACGCCGTCGCCATCGCGTTCATCGTGGTGATCACGCTCGTCACGGGAATTCTGTTCGGCAGTGTTCCAGCGCTGCGAACGGCGCGCACGAACCTCGATACCACGTTGCGCGAAGGCAGCCGAGCCGCGGGGACGGGACTGCATCGCTCTCGTCTCCGCGGTGCGCTCGTCGTGAGCGAGATCGCGCTCTCGGTCGTGTTGATGGTCGGCGCCGCGCTGCTCGCTCGTAGTTACAAGAATCTCGCCGGGAGCGATCTCGGGTTCGACGAACACCACGTCCTCTCGGCCCGCATCACGCTGCCGTCGAGCGACTACGCGACGCGTGGCGAAGCGGCGGTCTTCTATCAGCGACTGCTCACCGATCTCCGCCGGCTTCCCGACGTCGTATCGGTCGGATCGGCTCAAGGAATTCCCTTCAGCGGATGGAACGTGCAGGGCGAGGCGCACGTCGAAGGCGCGCCGCCGCCGAAGCGCGGCGACGAGCTGATCGCGCACTACCAGTACGTGACGCCGGACTACTTCAAGACGATCGGCGTTTCGTTGGTGCGCGGCCGTTGGTTCAACGACGCCGATCGCGATTCGCTGAACCCGGTCGTCCTCGTGAACGAGTTGATGGTTGCCAAGGCGTTCGGCGGACACGATCCGATCGGGAAGCGCATGGGCAGCAGCGGGAGCGATCACGCGGCGACTGTCGTCGGGGTCATCAAGGATTTTCGGCACTATCGGTTGCCCGAGCCGATGGGACCGGCGGTCTATTACCCGTACGCCTCCTACCCCGGCCGGCAACAGACCATCGTTGTCCGTACCGCGCATGACCATCCGCAAACGCTCATCCCGGAGCTCCGCGCGGCCGTTCGCTCCATCGACAAGCGCGTGGCGCTCTATCAAGTCCAGACGTTCGACGAAGTCGTCTCCCGCTCATTCTGGCGACAGCGACTGCAGGGCAATGTCGTGACCGTCTTCGCCGCCCTCGCGCTCTGCCTGGCGTGCATCGGTCTCTACGGCGTCATCTCCTACGCCGTCGCGCAACGCACTCGCGAGCTCGGTGTCCGCATTGCCCTCGGAGCGTCGCGCGGGCGAGTCGTCTGGCTGGTGGGGAGACAAAGTGCGCGGCTCGTGGTCGCCGGAGTGGCCTTCGGATTGATTGCCGCCTATTTCGCGGTCGGCCTGCTCTCGTCGCTACTCTACGGCGTGCGGCCAACCGATCCGGGGACCTTTGCGCTGGTGCCGGGAGTTCTGGCTGTCGTGGCGTTTCTGGCTGCGGTGATTCCGGCCGCTCGGGCGGCGAGAGTCGATCCGATTATCGCGATGCGATCGGAGTAGGCCACTCTATTGTCCCATCGTATAACACCATGCCTCCCCCTCCAGCACCGTCTCTCCCGTCTGCCGCGTGACCCCAATCCGCAACTGCGTCACCGGCTTCGTCGCGTGCACGCTCACCACCTCGGCCCGGGCGGTGATCGTATCGCCGATGTAAACGGGCGCCGTGAATTTCCACTGCTGACTGAGAAACACTGAACCCGGCCCCGGCAAATCCATCGCCACCAGCGCGTGTAGCAGGCCGGTCGTCAGCCCGCCCTGCACGACGAGCCCACCGAAGCGAGTGGCCTTCGCGAAGGCCTCATCGAAATGCAGCGGATTGTAATCGCCCGTGAGCTCGGCGAAGCTCTTGACGTGCGCCTCAGTAAGGGTCAACGACCGCTGTGCTGTCTGGCCAACTACTGGTCGCATCATGTTCTCCGCTGCGGAACGCGCGCGAGTTTTTCCACGCGTCGGGGATGTCGTCGACACCGTTGATGTGAATGCCGAGGTCTTGAAGCAGTCCGTCCTCGAGACCGTAGATCAAGCCGTTGACCGAGACGGACTGTCCGCGGGACCAGGCGTCGCGCACGACCGTCGTGTGGCTGATGTTGAGCACCTGCTCGATCACGTTCAACTCGCACAGGCGATCGTGCCGGTCGTCGACGCTATGCAGCGCTCGGAGCTCCTGGTGGTGTTTGTCCCGAACGTCTTGGACGTGACGCAGCCAATTGTCGACGAGGCCGAGCCGGTCGTCGCGCAACGCGGCGAGGACGCCGCCGCATCCATAGTGGCCGCACACGATGATGTGTCGAACGCGCAGTACGTCGACCGCGAACTGGATGACCGAGATCGAGTTGAGGTCGGTATGGACGACGACGTTGGCGACGTTGCGGTGTACGAACAGTTCGCCCGGTAACAGCCCGACGATCTCGTTCGCCGGCACGCGACTATCCGCGCAGCCGACCCACAGGAACTGCGGCGACTGCTGATGCGTGAGCCTGGAGAAAAACTCGGGGTCCTCTCGAGTCATCTTCTCCGCCCAAGCGCGGTTATTCGAGAACAACTCCTCTAGGCCGTGCATCCCCCGTCCCGTGTTCATGTCCCCTGTCCCGTCCTCCGACTCGGACATTACCTTCCATCGTCTTCATTGTGTAGCCATGACGTGCTCGCCTACCTGAACGGGCAGTTTCTTCCGCGCGCCGCCGCCGCCGTCCCGGTCGAAGACCGAGGATTCGTCTTCGGCGACGGCGTCTATGAGGTGTGGCGCGTCGTCGGTGGACGCCTGTTCGAGACCCAGCGCCACCTCGCCCGCCTGAGCTCGGGGCTCAGCGAGCTGCGCATCCAGGCGCCGGAGCTCGTCGACCCCGACCGACTCACGGCGATCGCCGATCGGCTCCTGACCGACGACGCCCTGCTCGATGGCGAAGCGACGTTCTACGTCGAAATCACGCGCGGCGTGGCGCCGCGGACTCACCAGTTTCCATCCGGCAAGATCGCGCCGACCGTGTTCGCGATGGCGAACCGGTTCAAGCCGGCCGAGGAACTGCGACGATCGGGCGCCACCTGCATCACGATGCCGGACGTCCGCTGGCTCCGCTGCGACATCAAGACGATTCAGCTTCTGCCGAACGTGCTCGGGAAGCAGGCGGCGGCTGAAGCCGGCGCGCTCGACGTGTTGTTCGTGCGCGACGGCGTGATCACGGAGACGTCGCACGCCAACGTGCTCGCCGTGATCGACGGTGTGATTCGGACGCATCCGACGAACAACCTGATCCTTCCCGGCGTCACGCGCGCCGTCGTCCTCGAGATCGCGCGCGACCTGAGGCTTCAAGTCGACGAGACGCCGTTCTTGCCGCGCGACCTCACGCGCGCGAGCGAAGTCTTTCTCGCCGGCACGACGACCGACGTGATGCCGATCGTCCGCGTCGACGACGTCGTCATCGGCGACGGGAAGCCCGGCTCTATCGCGACGACGCTCTTCCGCGAGCTGCGTCAACGCCTCGACGCGTTGGCGCCGACTCGTTCCAGCCGCGCCGCCGCGACGGCATCGGCCTGATCCTCGACGCCGCGTGTCCGGAACGACCTTCGACGCGCTGCTCCAAGCGGCGGTGCAGCACCAACAGGCGCTCGCCGCGCTGCGAAGACTCTGGGCCTACGTAACACTCGGCGCGACCGGCATCATCACCGAGGAGGCGACGCCGCTCATCGGCGGCCTCGCCGCGCACGACCGTTACCTGCGTATCACGATGGTCATGTTCTCGGTCGCCCTCGGAACATGGATCGCCGACCTCGGGTTGTACTATGTGGGACGTTGGCGGGGGCGTTGGGCGCGTCGGCGCTGGCCGCGGCTGCGGACGTGGATGGTTCGCACTTTCAGGATCGTACGACGCCACCCATGGCGCGTCTCGATCGCCGTGCGATGGGCCTACGGATTACGGCTGACGCTGCCAATCGCCTGCGGCGCGGCGCGGGTGCCGCTTCCGATCTACCTCATCGGGAGCGCGATCAGCGCCGTCACTTGGGCGGTGGTCTTCACGTTGCTCGGCTGGGCCTTCGGCCGGACAACGCTCATCATTCTCGGTCATGTCCGGCGCTATGAGAACTATTTGGTTGGATTGATCGTACTATTATTGGCGATCGTGTTCTACATCATGCGCGAACGCCACGTCGAGGATGAAGTCGTCGAGGTGCTGTCGTCGGGCGATACCGCGGAAATGCCCACGGCGCCTCAACCTCCCTCGACCACCACGCAAGCGGAACAAGAACCGGAGACATGATGCGTTTAATGATGCGCGCGACCTTGGGCCTCGCCCTGACGACCGGACTGATCGCGGCCAGCCGGCCGGCGTTCTACGCGCCGGCCAAGACGGAGACGATCGTCTTCGCGGGCGGCTGCTTCTGGGGCGTGCAGTCGGTTTTCCAGCATACCAAGGGCGTCGTGAGCGCCACGTCGGGATACGCGGGCGGAACCGCCGCCAAGCCGTCGTACGAGGAGGTCAGCTCGGGTCAGACCGGCCACGCCGAGTCGGTCAAGGTCGTGTTCGATCCGTCGCAGGTCAGCTATGAGCAATTGCTCAAGATCTTCTTCAGCGTCGTCCACGACCCGACACAGCTGAACCGGCAAGGACCGGATGTCGGCACGCAGTACCGCTCCGCCGTGTTCTATCTGACCGACGAACAGAAGCAGGCGACCGAGGCCTACATCGCCCAGCTCACCAGCTCACACGTATACAAGCAGCCGATCGTGACGCAGGTGGCGAAGCTCAAGGAGTTCTACCGCGCCGAAGCCTATCACCAGAATTACGCCGAGCTGCATCCGGATCAGCCGTACATCGCGATCAACGATGCGCCGAAAGTCGAGCACTTGAAGAAGGCGTATCCCCAGCTCTACACGGACAAGCTGGCGTCACACGAATGAGGGCTACTCCGCCCTGAGCGCCGTTAACGGATCCACGCGCGCGGCTCGCACAGCTGGAACCATGCTCGCCACGACGCCCACGGCGAGCAAGATCGCCACCACGCCCCCAAGGATCACCGGGTCCCGGGGCGCGACACCGAACAGCAACGCCGTCAGCAGCCGCGTCACGCCGAACGTGATCGCAAGCCCGATCGCCGCCCCGACGGCCACCATCGTCAGTCCCTGACGCACGACCAATCGCACGACCGTGCTCGTGTGCGCGCCGAGCGCGACGCGAATGCCGATCTCTCTCGTGCGCTGGGCGACCGCGTAAGAAAGGAGTCCGTACAAACCGACCGCCGCGAGCAAGAGGGCGAGTCCGCCGAATGCCGCGGAGAATGCGGCGCCGAGTCGAGTGCCGAGCAGCGCGCGACCGGAGCGAATGTGTTCGTCGAAGCTGCGGACGTCGAACACGGGCAACGTCGGGTCGAGCGACGCCACCGCGGCTCGCACCGCACCGGCCAGCGACGCCGGATCCACACTCGCATGGATCGTGATCGTGAAGCTCGAGTGATACCACTGAGCGTACGGACGGAACAGGAACGGCTTTGGTGTTTCACCGAGCGAGAAATACTGGATGTCACCGGTCACGCCGACGATCTCCATCACCGGCCCATCCTTGGTGATGCGGAACCGCTTGCCGAGCGCCGATTGCCCCGGCCAGATCCGCCTCGCCATCGCTCGCGTGACGATCGCCACCTTCCGCGCCGACTCGTTGTCTCGTTCGTCGAACCCGCGACCCTCGGCAATCGGGATTCGCATCGTTTCGAAATAGCTCGGCGTCACGACGTTGTTGAACGAGCCGATGCCGTTCTCCGGAATGGGCGCCGTGGGCGACTCGGGAAGCACGGACTCGATGTCGTTGTTGTAGCCGAACGGCGTGTACCGTGCGAGGGCGGCGGAGCGAACTCCGGGCAACGCGGCGATGCGCCGCTCGATCTCGCGCTCGAACCGCGCCCCGCGAACGGAATCGTATCCCTGCGTGCCGAGTTGCGCCGTCGCGATCAGAATATGATCCGTGCGGAAACCCGGATCGACCCGCGACGCATTGGCGGCGCTCCGCGCGAAGAGGGCAGCGCAAACGACGATCGTCACGCAGACCGCCAGCTGCGACACGACGAGCACGCCGCGGAGACGTTGGTGCCCGCCGCTGGCGCCGCGCCCGCCGGACTTGAGCGTGTCGGTGAGGTTCGTCCGACGCGTGGCGAGCAATGGCGCGATCGCGGCCAACAGCGCCGTGCCGACGACGATCGCCAATGTGAACGCGATGACGCGATGGTCCACGGCGATTCGCCAGCGAAGTGGGACGTCCGCCGCGATGCGAATCGTCGTCAGCGCGCGCACGGCGACATTCGCCAATACGAGCGCGCCCGCGCCGCCCGCGCCGGCGAGCAGCAAGCATTCGATCACGGCATGGCGGGCGAGTCGCCACCGGCTCGCGCCCAACGCCGAACGAATGGCTTGCTCGCGCAGGCGCGCGGTGGCGCGCGCGAGCAGCAGGCTGGCGACATTCGCCGACGCGACGACGAGAACGAGCAACACCAGCGACATGAATGCCGCGGCGATGATTGGAACGTTCTCCGAGATCGCCACGTTCGGCCTCGCCCGCGTCTCGGGGACGAGGTGCATCGTGATGCCGCGATTGTTCGCCGGATACTCGCGTTCGAGTGTCGCCGTCTTCGCGGCGACGGCGGCCCGCGCCGCGCCGAGCGAGAGACCGGGACGCAGCCGGCCGATGACGTTGAATCCGCCGCTCCCGCGATCCTGGAGCTTCGCTCCATACGAGGGCCAGGTCTGATTGATCGCCGTGAAAGCTTCGATCGCCAACAGACCGTCCGTTCCCTCGAATCCGGCGGGTGTGACGCCGATGATCGTGACCGGATGGTTGTTGACGCGAATCGTGTCGCCGATCGCCGCTGGATCGCCGCCGAAATGTGATTGCCAAAAGGCATAGCTCAGCACGATGTACGGATGCGCGAGCTCGCCGTCGTCGTCACCCGGCTGCAGGAGACGGCCGACGGCCGGGCGCAAACCGAGCATCGGAAAGAAGTTCGCCGTGACATCCTGGACCATGACGCGCTGCGCGCCATGGCTGCCGCTCACGTTCACCTCATCGAGCGTGTACGCCGAGAGCTCGCTGAACACCGCCGTGTCGCGCCGGAAGTCGAGGTAGTTCGGATACGACATCTCATGCGGCGCGGAGAGCGCGGGATCGCTTTGGGCGAGGACGACGAGCTCCTTGCCGAAGGGCACGGGCAGCGGTCGGAAGAGATACGCGTCGACGATGCTGTAGACTGCCGTATTGAGCCCGATGCCGAGGGCGAGCGTCAGCGTGACGACGGCGACGAATCCCGGCGCGCGGGCGAGGGATCGGGCGGCGACGCGCACGTCCTGCCACAGATCGGCGAACACTTCTCGGCGCGCCGTGCTTCGCGCGTGCTGCTCGTCCAAGTGGCGGAGCATCCGCCGCGCGCGATCGACGTCGCCGAAGTCAGCGATCGCGCGGGCGCGAGCCTCGTCGCGCGACAGGCCGCTCGACACGAGCTCGTCGGCGCGCGCGTCCACATGGAATGCGATCTCGTCGTCTACTTCCGCGCCGATGTCACGACGCCAGAAGCGGAAGGCGCGCACGCCGCGATCCTTCCGTGGGCTGCTCATACGGGCGCCGCCGTCGCGCGGACGACTTGCGCCACCGCCGCGCTGTACTTCTCCCACGCCTGCACGCGCGAACGCAGCTGCTGCCGGCCCTTCGTCGTGAGCGTGTAGTACTTGGCGCGGCGATTGTTCTCGGTGAGCGCCCAATCGGCGTCGACGAGGGCGCGGTGCGCCAGGCGATGGAGGGCGGGGTAGAGCGCGCTGTCCTCGATTTGGAGAACGCCGTCCGTGGTCTGCCGGATCCACTTCGCGATCCCGAACCCGTGCATCGGGCCCCAGGACAGCGATTTGAGGATCATGACGTCGAGTGTGCCCTGGAGGAGATCGAGCTCCGCATCGGCCATTCGTCTACCCTCAGTAGATGAGGGTATGGTACGACCCGTACCCGCGGATGGCAAGCGGAGTATCCCCGCAGGGCAACGTTCTCGTTCGATCAGGCGGACGAAATCGCCGCGGACTGAAGCCTGTTCCACGCCGCCGCGACCTGCCCCTCGCTCGTCCGGATATTTCCGATCGACAACCGCAGCGTGAACCGTCCCGAGAGCTTCGTGTGAGAGATGAACATCTCGCCGCTCGCGTTTACCGCGTGCATGATCGCCTCGTTCAACCGATCCTGCTCGGCGGCGCTCACGCCGCGCGGCGCGTAGCGGAAACACACGAGCGAGAAGGGCACCGGTGCGACCAGCTCCCAGTCGGCGCGACTCTCGATCCAGCCGGCGAGCTGCTGCGCGATCGCGCGATGCTCGCGCAGCCGTGCGATCAACCCGTCCACGCCGTACGCGCGAATGACCATCCACAGCTTGAGCGCGCGAAAGCGCCGGCCGAGTTGGACGCCGTAGTCCATGTAGTTCACCACCGAGTCCTGCTCGCGCGTCACCAGATACTCGGGGACGAGCGAGAACGCGCGCTTGAGTATCTCCGGTCGCTTCACGTAGAACACGGAGCAATCGAACGGCGTGAACAGCCACTTGTGCGGATTGACCACGAGCGAGTCGGCGCCGGCATCCACACCATCCAGCAGATACCGATGCTCCGGCACGATCGCCAACACGCCGCCGTACGCGCCGTCGACATGCAACCATACCGACTCACGCCGGCAAATGTCGGCAATTGCCGGCACCGGATCGATGCTCGACGTGCTCGTCGTTCCCACGGTGGCAACGCAGGCCATCGGCAAGTACTCACGCCGCCGATCGTCGGCGATCGCCGCTGCGAGTGCCTCCGGTTTCATGCGGAACTCGGCGTCGGCCGCGATGTGCACCACATTCTCCAAGCCGATCCCGAGCGCGAGCGCGCCCTTGTCGATCGACGAATGCGCGTGCTCCGACGCGTAGACGCGGAGCCGCGGCAGATCCGTGCGCCCCGCCATGCCGCGCTCACGAATCGCCAGCTCCGGCCGCGCCTCACGCGCCGCCGCCAACGCGAGCATCGACGACATCGACGCCGTGTCGGTCGTCATTCCGAACCAGCCGTCGCCCAGACCGAGCATCTGCCGGAGCCAATCGGTCACCAGCTGCTCGAGCTCCGTCGCCGCTGGCGAAGTCTTCCACAACATCGCCTTCACGTCGAGGGTCGCCGTCAGCATCTCGGCGAGAATCCCCGGCACCGACGACGACGTCGCGAAATACCCGAAGAACGACGGATGATTCCAGTGCGTGATGCCCGGAACGATCTTCGTGCGAAAATCCTCGAGGATCTCGTCGAGCGATTCGGCGCGCGTCGGCGGCATGTGCGGCAGCGATGCCATCACTTCGCCCGGCTTCATCTCCGAGAGCACGTGATATCGCTCCGGATGCTCCAGGTACTCGGCGATCCAATCGAGGACGGCCCGTCCCTGCGACAGCAGTTCGTGGCGCGGTAGGTCGGCGGTCATCTCATCGCCACCGGAAGATCTTGAGGGCGATCGCGAAGCAGATCGTCATCCACAGCGCGAGCACACCGAGCTGAGGCCAGAGCGCGGTGAAGGGAACGCCACGCAGCATCGA
>DATLPC010000088.1:0-37847 GCA_035535975.1 Gemmatimonadaceae bacterium
GGCGTGCAGGCGGGCATCCACACCATTGGCGCCATCATCGTCGATACGATTTCGCCCTATCCGCCCTTCATCTATCGCTGGCCCGACACGACCATCAATGTGGCCGCCGGCGCCGAAGTCGTGCGCAACCTGCCGTTCTACTGCTCATGATGGTCGCCGCGAGACCCGACGACCTTTCGCCGGCAACCGGCCGCGGTGGGTTTCCCTTTCCTACTTTGAGAAATTCGCGTGGCTCTACCTTCTGAAGTTGTCGATAGCTCTCGCGTGCCCCGCATCGGGCCGTACTCCCAAGCGATTCGCGTTGACAATCTCGTGTATACTGCCGGCCAACCGGGGATCCACCCGTCAACCGGCGCCGTCGCCGGCGACACCTTCGAGGCGCAGGCGCGTCAGGCGTTCGCGAACCTTGCCGCTGTGCTCGAGGACGCGGGAAGCCGCCTCGCGCGGGTGATCAAGGTCACGTGCTTCGTCGCTGATGCCGGAGCGTTCCCGACGCTCAATGCGCTCTTCGCCGAGTTCTTCCCCGATGCACCACCGGTACGGTCGACACCCATCGTGCAGTTGCCGCGCGGGCTTTTGTTCAGCATTGACGCGATCGCGGTTGTTGACGATCCGAACACAGGCAAAGATCACGACCACGCCATCTGATGATCGTCGCAGCTGACAGCCGCGCTAAGGTCGCCGCCGAACTTTGGCGTGATGCGGATCCATCGTTCCGCTCGAGGGGCTGACGCGCTCGCGGAGGTGGATCGGTTCTATCGCTTATTTATGATTCCCGGCTACTTACACTGCCGTGCCGCGCCAAGGGTCTTCGCCCTATGAATCCCAATGAGGAGGACAGAACTGATGCCCGCGTTTCTGATTCGGTTGGTCGCGATCGCAGGTTTGCTCTCGGTCGGTCAACAATCGAGCGCGCAATCCTCTCGCCCTTCGGGCGGCCCGTCGCTTGATCGACCCTGCTCGTTCGTGACCGCCGCGGAGATGGCGGGCTTACTCGGAACGCCGGGGGTCACCGCCACGGACGAGCATTTTCGCTGCAAGTACGTCGTCGGCAAAGGCTGGCTCGAGACCAAGCTGATGAATGTCGAGCTGAAGATGACGCGAGACATTTACGACTACGACAAGGCCCACGGCAAACCAGTGCCAGGGGTTGGCGACCAAGCGTATCAACTCGGCGCGACGCTGGCCGCGAAGGTCGGGGATGTCGTTGTCGTCGTCGACGGCAGCAATGCGCCGCGGCCGCCGGACAACGCCCAGCTCAAGGCAATCGCGCTGAAGATCATTAGCGGGATTCCTTGAGGCAGCCTGACGATCGATGCGCTCGCCGGAGCACGACGATGTAGCACCTAACGAACGCTTCTACTGACAGCGGTTCTTGCTCCACTTTGCAGACACTTCCACCCAACCGTAACTGGCGCGTCACGGTGCGAAAAGCGCCACTCGACCCGAGCGACGCTCTCCTCAATGGAAGTTGGTGTGGACGACGCGCCAGAAGGCGCGTGTTACGATCGGTCGTAGCTGCCGTAGCCGGTGGGGCCGCTATCAGACGCCGCTGTTCTTGGGCTCACGACGATGCGGCCCGTCATCCCCGGGTGAATGTGACACGTGTAGACGTACGTCCCGGGCGTCGTAAACGCGCGCGTCACGCTGGTGTTGGCATTCACGCCGGGAATGTCGGCCGGAGCGCCGGTCGCGCCGTCGAAGAAGACGTTGTGGGCAACCGAGCCGAACGCGAACGTTGCGGTGCCGCCCGCCACGATATTCAGCGGCGACGGATTGAAGGTGAGGTTCGGAGTGGCGTCGACCGTTCCGCTCGCTGGCGGCGGCGACGACGATGTCGCGGATTCCGTCGCAGCGCCCCCACAGGCCGCAAGAAGGGCGAGACAGATTAAAGAAGTTGTACGAAGCATGATCCTTAGCGAAAGAGTGTACGTGCCTGATGGCCATCAACGCCGGCACGCGGGAGGCTGTCATCGACTGATGCGGTGCCTCATCCAAACGGTAGACTCGCGGCACGTCACTGATATTCCCGCTCTCCGCGATGGCGCCGCATGCTATGCCCGATGTCTCCCCACGCGCCGCGCCGCGATGATGCTCAGCTCGTACAGCGCGTATAGCGGCGTTGCCAATGCGAGCGTCGTCCACACCAAATCGCCGGGTGTCAGCAGCGCGCCGACGGCGACGCTGCCGAATAGTGCGTAGCGCCTGAGCGCGACAAGACGTTCGGGCGTGACGATGTCCAACCACGCCAGCCCAACGATCACGATCGGCAACTGAAAGCTCAGCCCAAACGCGAGCGCCATATCAATGGCAAACGCGAAATACTCATGCGCGGTAATGACGGGCGTGAGCGCGTCCGTCTGAAGCCCCATCAGCCATTGCACGGCCAAGGGAAGCACGACGCCCCACGCGAGCGAAACGCCGGCCACGAACAGCACGACCGATCCACCGATGGCGACGGCGGTAACGCGCTCCTCTCGCGGCGTCAGCGCCGGCCGAACGAATCCCCAGAGCTGTTGCACGACGACCGGCAACGAAAGCGCGATCCCAAACGCGAACGCGGTGCGCAACGAAATGTCGAACGGCTCTGTCGGATGGGTAAAGGCCAACTTGTGGCTCGGCAGATACGGGCGAATCGGGATCTCGAGAAAGCGAATCACCGGGAACGTCAACACAACGAACAGCCCGATGGCCGTTGCCGCAGCCATTGCTCCCACGATCCAGAAGAGTCGCCGTCGCAACTCTTCCACGTGGTCCAGCATCGGCATGACGACCGGTGCGGCGGTGGCCATTAGCTGCCCAATCGCCGCACGGCCTGCGAATCGCGCGTGATGGTCTCCGCGTCCAGGACGGGGAGTGGAAGCGAGCGGCCCAGCGTTCGCGAGTCATCCGGGCGTCTTACGGACTCCAACGGTTCGTCGAGGCCGGCCAGGCTGCCCTTGAACTCGCGAATTCCCTTGCCAAGGGAACGGCCAATTTCCGGTATCCGCTTCGCGCCGAACAGCAGCAGAAACACGACGAGCAACAACAACAGCTTGTCGAAACCGATCTCTCCGAACATGGTCGATCCTCAATGAGTGAGTGAATGCGGGAATTCCGTATCTTCTGAGACCAGAGTCTCGCGGCTTTTATTCCCGTCCCCTTCATATGAAGGGCCGCCCGCGTCAGGCGAACTGCATGAGAGCGACGCCGGAGAATGTCGTCGCCAGCCACAGAACCGCACTCGCGACCGATAGCGTCCGCATGCGTTGCCAGAGCGCGTCGTCGTTCGACGCCCTGAGAAGCGCCCGCTCCGTTCGGGTCAATAGGAAGCCATTCGCGAGGAGCAGCGCGACGAGCGCGATCTTGACCCAGAACACCAAGGCGCCGAGGAACGTTGTCACGTCCGACAGGAACATGAGGAGCCCGCTGGCGAACGAGAGGGCGAGACCGCCCAAGACGACGCGATGCACGCGTGCCAGCGCCTGAAGATGCCGAATCCGCTCGATTGGCCCGCCACGACTTGCGCCGAGTGTCGTGCGATCCATCACGAACGCCGCGCCGGCTCCGAAGACAAGCGGGGCGACGTGCAAACAGATCACGGCCGTCGATACGGCTCGGTGGTGCGAATACACACTCGCCCACGGGCTGCTGGTCGTCGCCAGCGCCTCCGCGATGCGTCCCGCCGCGCCTTCAATGAATTTCATGTCCAGATCACCATAAGAAAGAGGTGATCAAGGGACCCAGGGATGGATCGCGTTATTCCCGAGGGGAATAATCCACGGTGTCGGTGAGTCTTTGTTCGCGAACGGCTACTCACGACCTCATATCCCCGGAGAAAGAACACAGATGGGCCATCATCACGACCGCGACAACGACCGGTTCGACGAACAGGGAAATACGCGTCCGACCGGCAGCAACTATATCGCGACCGACCTCAGCGACGACGGCATCGACCGGCGGGGCTTCCTGCGGTGCATGGCCTGGGCGGGCACAGCGACCGTCTGGGGAATGGCGGGGGGCATCCCAAAGTCATTCGCCATCAGCCGGCTGCCCTACCTCTCCGAGACCGAGCGAAAGAGCATCTTCTTCGCCCAGGTCAGCGACAGCCATATCGGCTTCGCGAAGGAAGCGAACAAGGACGTCACGGCGACGCTGCGTGAGGCGGTCAACAAGCTCAATGCGCTGCCGCAAAGCCCCGCGTTCGTGCTGCACACCGGTGACATCACGCAGCTCGCCAAGCCCGAGGAGTTCGATACGGCGAATGAAGTCCTCAAGGGCATCCGGACGGATCGCGTCTTCTATGTCCCCGGCGAGCACGACGTCGCGACCGACAACGGCGCCTCATACCTCCAGCGATACGGCAAAGGCACGAAGGGGGGCGGCTGGTACAGCTTCGATCACACGGGCGTGCATTTCATCGGCCTCGTGAACGTCCTGAATCTCAAGGCCGGCGGGCTCGGGTCGCTCGGCGCCGAGCAGATCGCGTGGCTGAAAAAGGATGTTGCGCGTCTCGCGAGCAGCACGCCGATCGTGCTCTTCGCGCACGTGCCGCTGTGGACGGTGTATCCCGAATGGGGTTGGGGCACGGACGATTCCGAGCAAGCGCTGGCTCTGCTCAAGCGCTTCGGGTCGGTGACCGTGTTGAATGGCCACATCCACCAGATCATGCAAAAGGTGGAGGGCAACATGTCCTTTCACACCGCGATGTCGACGGCCTTTCCGCAGCCCACGCCCGGGACCGCGCCGGCCCCCGGTCCGATGAAGGTCGAGCCGGAAAAGCTCAAGAGCGTGCTCGGTATCGCGAACGTGACGTTCATTCCGGGCCGCAGCACGCTCGCGGTGGTCGACTCCACGCTATCGGGTCTCCCCCCGGCGTTCGAGGACGCGTCGCACGAGGCGATGATGAAACGCAAAACGGCGCGCGCATCGGCACCACTCGGCCCGAACGAGATCGGCATCGACAACTTCAACTTCACGCCACCGACGCTGACGGTGAAGGCCGGCACCAAGGTCACCTGGATCAACACCGATGACGTGCCGCACCTCATCGTGAACGTGCAGAACAAGTTCAAGCAATCGGCGGTACTCGACACCGACCAGAAGTTCAGCGTGACGCTCACGACGCCTGGCACGTACAACTATTTCTGCTCGCTGCATCCGAAAATGCAGGGGGTCGTCATCGTCAACTAGCTTCCTCGCGCCGACTTGCCGCCGCACGATCACGGAGATTCTTTCGCGCTTCTCGAGCGATCGTGCGAGCGGTGAGCGCTGTTTTGGGTTGGGACAGAACGGCGCGCATCACGGCTTCGGTCGTTTGCCTACCGGCTCGGTGCTCTGCGTTTTGAGCTGCGACGCGGGATCGACATGAAGTGAGACGCCGCTCGAGTCGCCGGCGCTCGGCGCGCGGTACTCCTGATCGAGCGCACGGACCATGTCGTCGAGCCGCGTCGCGGTGGCGACATTCCGCGTCGTCGCGAACACCGCGTTGGCGCCGGCAAGGTCGCCGGATTTCCGCAGCGCTTCCGTGAGCTCGGCACCGGCGAAGATGTACATCGACGGAATGCTGACCGACGCCCGGTCGACCCAATGGCCTTCGGCGATCACCGACTTCGGACCTTGGAACACCTCGTTCCACAGCGCCTTCGTGCGCGCCACGTCGAGCCAACCGTCGCCCTGAACGAACATCGTGTCCTTGCCCGTCGACGCCGGAGGCACGAACAGCTTCGACGCGAGGCCTTGCGTCAACACGTTGTTCTCGAGTCCGAGCGCTCGCGGGTAGCCGACGGCCGACCGCGCGAAGTAGATCGGACGGTCCTTCCACGAATCCTGAATGATCCGCAGTACGAGGGCGTCGGCGCGCATCAGCACGCCATACTCGAGATGACGCGGGTCGATCGTCGCCTGATAGGGCCCGGCGGTGAATGACATCGGCTGACGCATATCGTAGTACTCGGGGACAGCGTCGGCATCCGCGAAGGTCATGTGCAGCGGAGGCGTCGTCGGCTTGATCCACTGTTTATCGCGATACAGCGCCGGCCCGTTCGCCGCGTCGTACTCGTAGATCGGCCGCCGAATCAACTGCCGCCCATACCAGTCCGTGTTGAGCAGCGACGTGTTGGCGACGACGACGTCGCGGCGAATTCCCTCCACTTCCTGCGCATACCAGAGCGGGAAGGTGTCGTTGTCGCCGACGGTGATGAGCACCCCGTAAGGCTCAACCGAATTGAGGATATCGGCCGCGACGTTGCGCGTCGCCGTGTGGCCGTGGCGCGACGCCGCGGTCCAGTTACCCGCCAGCGGAATGAGCGCGAGCAGCAGCGTCGGTGACGAGCGCAGCCAGGCGCGCGACGTCGGCTTCGCCACGGCGTCTTTGCCCCGCGTTTGCGCCTCCCGCTCCGTCCCGACGAGCGCGGCGATCGACTCCCAGATATACGCCAGCCCGATCCCCGCCCACACGCCCCACGCTGAGAAACTCCAGAGGAAGAAGTAATCGCGATCGCGAACCTCTCGCGGCGATTGCGACGCCGTATCCTGAGAGAAGCCGAGCTTGAAGTTCAGATAGTAGATGAGCAGCAGCGTCATCGTGAACATCAGCGTGCCGAAGTACCAGAAGCTTCGACGATCCTGCTGGAAATGCACCCAACCGCCGATCAGTCCGACGACGAGGAACGCCGCGGCGAACAACGCTTGAGCAAAGGGCGCGCGCATCTCGGGATCGCGCAGCCACTGCCACCGGAAGTACATCCACCACATCCCGATCTGTTCGCCGAACGACGCCTGTCGCTCGCCGAGCGACGGTTTGCCGTACTGGCCGCGATTGAAGTTGTACATGAACGCGCGGTACGTCCCCTCGGACATCGTGCACGAGAGCTCGAGCTTCGTGCGACACGCCGTCGGCTCCCCCTCGTTCATCGCCGGGAAATGCGCGGCGCGAATCGGTTGCGTCGCGAAGGGACTCACCCCCACGACGAGCGCGGCGAAGCAGGCAAAGAGCAGGCGGCCTCGCAACAGTGTTCCGGGACGACGCATCAACACCGCGACGGCGATCGCCGGCGCGGGCAGCATGCCGGCCATGTGGTTGGCGTAGCCAAGTCCGCACAGGTACGCGATCAGCACGAGCGCGCGATCGGCTTTCTCGCCTTCGGGACGAACGGACCATCGCACGGCGAGCCAGGAGATGATCGCGATCCCGGTGAGCGAAACGGTGTACACCTTTTCGTTCACCACCGACTGATTCCACACCGTGAACGCCGTGGCGCCAATGAGCGCGGAGACGGCGGCTGCGGCGCGTCGGACGACCACGCGATCGATCCACGCGCTGAGGACCTGCTCGGCGACGAGAAACCACATGCCCGCGGCGACCGCGCTCGACAGCGCGGCGAGCACGTTGATGCGCGCCGCGACGCTTCCCGCGACCGGGAGAATCGAGAACACTCGGCCGACGATCACGAACAGCGGATTGCCCGGCGGATGCGGAAGCCCGAACGTGTAGGCGGCGGCGATGTACTCGCTGGTGTCCCACATCGCCGTCGACGGCGCCATGGTGAGCACGTAGATGACGAGGACCAGACCCGCCACGATCGCGGCGACGCCGTACGATGGCCGGTCTTCGTTCGCCGCCTCCCGCTCCGTCGGCACTCGGCCGGCGCGCCAGATCGCGGCGGGGATCAGTCCGCAGTACGCGATCGCGAGGAGCAACGCCGAGAGCGTGACACCGCCGCGCAGGAGATCAGCGTATCCCGCAATCAGCGTGACAACGGCCGCGACGTATAGATAATTTCTTGTCTCATTGGAACGTGATACGAGCGACATTCGCTTTCTCGTTGGATCAGGGATTGGAGGGGGAGGCGGACAGCCCCGCCGGTACCGCGTGGCGGTCCAACGCGTAGCGTGCCCACTCGCGGACGCGCGGGCTGGGATCGAGCGCCGCCGCGTTGCGCGCGACGGCAATGGAGTCCGGTCGCTGGGCAAGGCCGAGCACGGCGTAGGCGCGCGATTCCCAGCGCGTGTCACTCATCAACGTCGTGAGAACATCGCGCGTCGGCGCGAGCTCCAAGCCGCTGAGCGGCGCCGAGGCGATCAACGTCGCGGCCGTCGCCGCGGCGGCCCAACGACGAGCCAGCGGCCGTACGTCGCGGGGTGCGTCGACGAGCGCGGACAAACGACCACGCAGACCGACGCGCCGGGACAACGCGAGCGCGGGAAGGACGTCCGTTCGCGACGACGCCAACGCGTCCACCGCGCGGACGAGCAGGTCGGCGTAGTCGCTGCGTCTCACGCCGGCCGCGATCACGCGCTCGTCGCATGCCAGCTCGCAATCGGCGCGCAGCTGATGCGCCGTCCACCACGCCGCCGGATGGAACCAGTACACCGCGCACGCCGCCCGCGCCGCGAGCGCGAACAGCCAGTCGGCGGACCGCGCGTGCTCGGCCTCGTGCAGCATGACGAGTCGACGCTCGCTCGCGCCCCATTTCGCAAGCGACGCGGGCAATACGACGACGGGTCGCCAATACCCCCACGTCACCGGTACCGACACGTCGCGAGAGGTGAAAACACGGATCCGTCGTCGGAGGCCGAGGACCGCGCGCGCTTCGTCCGCGGCGAGACGCCAGCCGGCGTCCGCCGGCCGGGCGCGACGGAGCAGTCGTCGCGCGCGCCACAATCCGGCACACGTCGACGCGAGCACGGTGAGGACGCCGATCGCGTAGACCAGGAGAATCACCGCGGCGACGCTCATACTCGGAGCGGAGGATTCGTCCGCCCCCAGGACCATGGTCACCGACGTCACCTGGACTCGGCCGAGCGCAACGAGCGGCGCGGCGAGCGTGGACGGAACAACCCAAGCCATCCAATGCAACGGGAGCTGCCGGCCCGCGATGATGAGCAGGAGGACGATCACGGCCGATCGCCATGCCAGCGTTCGACCCTGCGCGCTCGCCCGTCGAAGAGCCAGCGCGGTCCCGGCGGCGAGTGCAACGGGCACGAGCGCGAGCAACGACGCGGTGTAGACCGTCGCGACGGCGTGCGCGCTGTCGGCCGGAGAGAACGTGGGCGGCGACGCGAGGAGCGCCATGCTATTTGCCTTCGGCGCGCAACCGACGAATCACCCCGGCGAGCTCGGCGCGCTCGCTCTCGGACAACGGTCGGTCCGTTTCATCGAGCAGTGCGGCGACCGCGGCCGAGCG
Organism: Gemmatimonadaceae bacterium; assembly: GCA_035535975.1. Classification (GTDB taxonomy): domain Bacteria; phylum Gemmatimonadota; class Gemmatimonadetes; order Gemmatimonadales; family Gemmatimonadaceae; genus JAQBQB01. Next base: position 9,168 of record DATLPC010000088.1, read on the forward strand.
TGATCCACCGAAAAATGTTCCGATCAGGTGTCGCACCGCCGACCGCTGCGCGACGCTGCGCGGGGTCGTCGGATAGTAGACGTGACGCGGACCATCCTTCTCGTGCCGCAGATGGCCTTTCTCCTCGAGAATTCGCAGCAGCGTTCGTACGGCGGCGGCCACCGGCGGATCGGGGAGGCCGTCGTGAATCTCGGCGGCGGTCGCCTTCCCGTTACGGTAGACGATGTCCATGATCTGCCGCTCACGACGGCTGAGATGCGACGAATTCGAAGCGGCTCGAGACACTATCGGTGCGATAAAAGTTTCTCTCCTGTGGGAGAATATTTTATCTGACGCCTCCGTGTCAAGAGCGGACCGCGACCTCGTGCTCCATTGCCAGCTCCGCTCGCAAGCTCTCCTCGTCGCGAAACAGGGTGGCCAGCGCTAACAGGTCCCCGCCCCGCTCCATACGAACGGCGACGTCGTGTTTTGCCGCGTCTCCGTCCACGCCGACATGGTCCGGTTTCTCGGCGTGGCCGACGTAGTTGATGCTGATATCGTAGTGCGCGCTCCAGAAGAAGGGCGCCTGATCGAACCGCTCGCGCGCGCCGAGCATGTTGCGCGCGGCGACCTGTCCGTGACGCTGCGCGAGCACCCAGTGCTCGACGCGAATGCGCTCGCCGGTGTGAGGGTCCGGCCAACGAGCGATGTCGCCCGCGGCGTACACGTCCGCCGCGCTCGTCTCGAGGAATTCGTTGACCGTGATGCCGCGATCGATCGCCAGGCCGGCGCTCTCCGCGAGCTGGAGCCGTGGGCGTACTCCGACGCCGATCACGACGAGGTCGGCCTCGAGGCGCGAGTCGTCGTCGAGGATGACGACGCCTTGCTCGACTCGCTTGGACGTGTGCCCGAGATGGAAGACGACGCCCTTCTCTTGGTGCAGCGATCGAATGAATTCGCCGAGGTAGTCGCCGAGCACCTTGCCGAGCGGAATCTGCTCCGGCGCGACGACGTGGACCTCGAGGTTGCGCGCGCGAAGGGACGCGGCGACCTCCAGCCCGATGAAGCTCGAGCCGATGACGACGGCGCGCTTCGCCGTCTTTGCCGCCTCGATGATCGATCGACTGTCGGCGAGGGTGCGCAGATAGTGGACGAGCGGCAGGTCGCTGCCCGGCATGTCGAGGTGAACGGGCTCGGCGCCGGTCGCCAGCAGCAGCCGGTCGTAGAGAATCGGCGCGCCGCCCTCGATCTCGAGCCGTTTGGCCGTCGTGTCGAGCTTTGTCACACGGCCGCGCATGAGCTCAACGCCGTGCTCGGCGTAGAAGCCGGTCGGCCGGAGCGGAATCCATTCCTCGGGGGCGTTGCCGGCCAGGTAGTCCTTCGACAGGTTCGGCCGATCGTAGGGCGCGTCGTGGTCGTCGTCGATCAGCGTGATGCGTCCCTCGTAGTCGCAACGACGCAGCATTTCCGCGGCCGCGCTCCCCGCCGCGCCGGCGCCGACGATGACGATCGCCCGCGGGTCGTCGGTTTCCTTGCGCTCGATCGGATACGTGGGGGCGAGCGGATCGCGCTCCACCTTTCCGGAGACGACGATGTTGTTTCCGCGTCGCTCGGTGAGCCAACAGGCGATCGGCGACAGCGCGGGCGAGCGCAGCGCTTCACCCGAGCGAAGGTCGAAGCAGGCGTGGTGCCAAGGACAGCGTACGGTGTGGCCGTCGATCACGCCCTCGGCGAGCGGGCCGCCGTAGTGCGTGCAGGTCGCGCCGACGGCGAAGTAGTCGTCGGCGACGCGCGCGAGGAGAACGGCCTCGCCGTCGGCGTGTCCGAGAATTTTCTCGCCCGGCTTCAACGATGCGGCGTCGATGCCTTCGCCGAGATCCGGCCCCTTGAGCTCAACGTTTCCACTCATCCGTCTGCCTCCACGCGTTCGTCTTCACCGTCACGAGTACATTTCAACCACGCGTCGTTCCTGCGCTCGAAGCCGGGCTCGCCCCATCCTTGGACTTCAACGCCTAGCGTAATCCGCCATGGAAGATCTTCGCTATCCGGTGGGCCGTTTCCAAAGGCCGCCGTCGCTCGAACCGAAACAACGTCGCGCCGCCATCGATACGGTCTCCGAGGCGCCAACCAAGCTTCGCGCCGCGGTCGCCGGATTGACCGACACGCAGCTCGACACGCCCTATCGCCCCGAGGGCTGGACGGTGCGTCAAGTCGTGCACCACGTGCCCGACAGCCACCTCAACGCGTACACACGCTTCAAGCTCGCGTTGACGGAGGACACGCCGACGATCAAGCCGTACGACGAGGCGGCGTGGGCGAAGCTCGAGGACTCCAAGTCGACGCCCGTGGCGACGTCGCTCGCCCTGCTCGACGCGGTGCACGATCGCTGGGTCCGAATCCTCCGCGCGATGTCGGCGTCGGATTTTTCGAGAACGCTCATGCACCCCGAGAATGGCGTGATGAACCTCGACCAGATGCTGGCCCTCTACGAGTGGCACAGCCGGCATCACGTGGCCCACGTCACCAGTCTCCGGCGGCGGAGTGGATGGTAAGCTCGGCGGCTCGGCGGCTCGGCGGCTCGGCGGCTCGGCGGCTCGGCGACTCGGCGACTCGGCGACTCGGCGACTCGGCGACTCGGCGAGCAGTGTTAGGAAATTCTTTCCGCCGCATTGCCAATATTTTTTACTTAACGATCCGCGAGCCGCCTTCGTCTGCTGGGTGAGTGCGACGCTCGGTCGTCGCGATGAGAACCTCAACCAACAGCTTGGGAGCATCGTATGCGTATCGTGAATGCGGCAGTGCTGGCGGCGGCGGCGGTGGTGTTGGCGGCGGGGAGCGCACAGGCGCAGAGCGCGACGCCGGTGACCAAGAAAGAAGTCCGGGACCTGAGGCGCGATCACCGCGACCTCGTGCGCGACCGTCATGACGCGGCGAGCGACGTGCACGACCTTCGCGCCGACCGCCGCGATCTGAAGGCGGACATCGCCGCCGGCGACAAGAAGGAAGCGCGCCAGGACGCGCGCGAGATCAAGAGCGACAAGCGCGATCTCCGCGGCGATAAGCACGACATCAAGGCGGACAAGCGCGACATCCGGCAGGACCGCCGCAAGATCGTTCGCGACTCGCTCAAGAAGTAGTCGCCTCCATTGGGGGCGCCGTCTTCACCCAGCAGCGAAGAGCCTCCGCCACGCTCCAGGCCTGCGCGATGCAGCCGCGGGGCGTGAACGGAGGCTCGGCGTCGAAGATCTCGGCGATGGTGCCAAGCCCGAACGCGCCGAGATCGCCGACCACACCGTCGAGAAAACGCCGCGCACCGACGCGGTCGTCGGGATGAACTTTGATCCATGCGTCGATCCACGGGCCGATCAGCCAGGCCCAGACCGTTCCCTGGTGATACGCGGCGTCGCGCGACCGTAGATCGCCGAAGTAGCGCGATTTGTACTCCGGCTCTCCGGGCGCGAGCGATCGCAGGCCGACCGGCGTCAGCAGCCGTTTTCCGACGACGTCCACCACCGACGCCCAACGAGACCGATCGAGCACGGGGTTGTCGAGCGAGATCGCGAAAATCTGGTTCGGCCGGCACAGGTCCGCGACCTCGGGCTTCCCGTCGACGACGTCGCGAAGGTACCCGCGCTCCTCCATCCAGAAGCGTTCATTAAACGACTCGAACACGCGGTCCGCTCGATCACGGATCGGCGCCGCGGCATCGCCGCCGCGAACTTCCTCCAGCCACCCTTCGAGCAGCCGCAGCGCGTTATACCAAAGCGCGTTGATCTCGACCGCTTTCCCACGGCGAGGCGTGACGACCCAGCCATCGACTTTGGCGTCCATCCACGTGAGCTGATATCCCTCGGCGCCCTGGCGAAGGAGGCCGTCGCGCTCGTCGACACAGATTCCGAAGCGTGTGCCCTTGATGTGGCGTTCTACGATCGAAACGAGCGCGGGGAGCAGGTGGACCAGCGTCGCCCGGTCATCGCTGGACTGCAGGTATCTGGAGATCGCGTGGAAGAACCAGAGCGTCGCGTCGGCCGTGTGGTAGAGTCCCTCGTTGCTCCCGTCAGGGAACATGTTCGGAATTAGTCCGTCGCGGACGTAGTGCGCGAATGTGCGAAGGATGAACGACGCTTCCCGCTGGCGACCGGTGGCGAGCGTCAGCCCCTCGAGGCTGATCATCGTGTCCCGGCCCCAGTCCGTGAACCAGTGATAGCCGGCGATGATCGTGCGAACCTCGTTGCCGAGCGCCGCGGCGCGGGTGGAATCAGCGATGCGGCCCGCCGGCGCGATGATGAATTGGTCCGCGGCCATCACCAGCTCGGCGCCGGTCTCGTCGCGCGCCTCGGGACGCGACATGAGAATGAGCCGCCGGCGCCGCTCGTGCTCGAATTTCGGCGCCTCGTCCGGTGACAACGAACGCATCACTTCTTCCGCCTCGACCGACGCGACCAATGTCGCGCACTGTCCGCGGGACAGCTCGATCTCGAAATGGCCCGGCGTCCAGAGCGATCCGCGGAACTCGTAGCCGCGGCTCTCCTCGACGGGATACACGAATTCGCTCGTCACGCACTCGTCGGCGACGAAACGTTGCGATCCGTCCGTGACGACCATGAGCCGGAGCGGCGGAATGTCGTCGTCCACCGACAGCACGTGGATGCCGCCCGCGAGGCTCATGGCGTACTGCGTCTTCGACGGTGAATTGCGCGGGCTGTCCACACGTTCCTCGTAGCCGCGGAAGTGCACCGCGGGCACCAGCTCGAGGCGTACCGAATCGGGGCCCTCGAGCAGGCGATACGTCACGTACACCGTGTTCTGCCGGTGCGGCATCATCACGCGCTTCTCTACCCGGACGCCGTCTACCTCATACTCCCACACGGGAAGCCCGGCCTCGAGGCGAGCACTTTGAATCCGTTGACCGGTGTTTTCGCTCAGGGGGCCGCCGAGCAGGTCCTCATCGTTCAGCCAGAGCGGGCTGCCGTTCATGACGAGGCGCTCGCCGAGGTGGTTGAGCATCACCACGCGGCCCATCGGATTGGGAAGCGCGGCGACGAGCACGCCGTGATATCGCCGCGTGATGACATTCGCCATGCTCGACGAGGCATAGCCGCCCAGACCGTTCGTAACGAGCCACTCCGTCTCGATCAGCAGGCGAGAGCGCTCAGCCGGATCCGAAGGGAGCTCGAGCCGGCGCGAGATGCGGTCGACAAGCCGTCGCGTCGTCATGCTGGTCGAAGAAGCACGGCGCTTTCGGCTGGTATCCACCAACCGCGTTTTTCTGTTTCCACGGGCGGCGTCCCCCATCCTCCGTATTCGGGTGATTCGGTCGAAAAGCCCACGACCCATCGGCGTCGTGCCGGCGGCGCGAGCAACGGCTCGGGAATCGTTTCGGGACGCAACCGCGCGCCGAGATTCACGACGAGCAGCCGATCGTCTCCGCCGGCCGCGAAAAAGCGGAGCGCGAACGCATGTTCGCCGATGACCGCACCGTCGAGCATTCCCCGCGCTCGCTGAGACAGCGTTGCGTCGTCGCGGCGGAGGCGAATGAGGTCGCGATGGAGCGCGACGACCTGGGCGTTCGCGACCCGCTCGCTCCAGTCCAGCTTGCACCGCTCGAATGTCTCGACGGCGGATGGATCGGGAACGCGCGCGTCGGCCGGCACTGCTCCGATGCTCGCAAACTGCGACAGAAACTCGGCCCGTCCCTTCCGCACGAGCCGCGCGAGCTCCGGCTTGTGATCCGCGAAGTAGAGGAACGGGCTCGACGCGGCGAATTCCTGTCCCTGAAAAAGCATCGGCGTTTGCGGGAGCAGGAGGAGCAGCGCCGCCAGCGCGCGGCTCCGCGCCGGACTCGTTTCGCGGTGGATGCGATGTCCGTGCGCGGTGTTCGCGACCTGATCGTGGTTTTGCGTGAAAACGATGAAGCGCTCCGGAGCGACGTCGAGCGCCGGCGTTCCGCGGCGATGGTGCTGCCACGCGTACCACTCGCCTTGAAACAGGAACCCGTACTTCGCCGCCGAGATGAGCTCCTGCGGCGAGCCATGATACCCGCAGTAGTAGGCCTCGGATCGTCCCGTCGCCGCGACCCACGCGCTGTGGTGGAAGTCGTCGTTCCAAAGTCCATCGAGCGCGTAGCCGCCTTCATCACGGGAACGCAGGAGCGTGACGTCCTGCGGCTCGTTTTCGCCGACGACGATCGTGGATTTTTCACCGGCCGCGGCACGCACCGCGGCAACCACTTCGGCGATGATGTGCGGCGTCGATTCGTCGAAGATCTGCTGCGTCGCGTCGAGACGAAGACCGTCGAGGTGAAACTCTTCGATCCAATAGCGCGCGTTCGTGACGTAGAACTCGCGAACCGGCGCCGAGTCCTTGCCGTCGAAGTTCAGGGCGTCGCCCCACTCGGTGCGCTTGCCGCTCAGATAGCGAGACGCGAAGCGCGGAAGGTAGTTCCCGTCCGGTCCGAGATGGTTGTACACGACGTCGAGGATGACCCCGAGGCCCTGCAGATGCGCGGCGTCGACGAACGCGCGGAAATCATCCGGCGTTCCGTACAGGTGCGACGGCGCGTACAGGTTCACCCCGTCGTAGCCCCAGCCGAACCGGCCCGGAAACTCGGCGACCGGCATGACCTCGATCGTCGTCACGCCGACGTCGGCGAGAGCGGCGAGCCGCTCGATGGCGGCGGCGAACGTGCCAGCGCGCGTGAACGTACCGACGTGCAGCTCGTAAAGGACCTGATCGGCCAGTCGCACGCCCGGCCAGCTATGGTCTCGCCAGGCGAACGTCGACGAATCGACCATTACCGACGGGCCGTGTGGGCCCTCAGGCTGAAAACGAGACGCGGGATCGGGAAAAGCATTGCCCTTGTCGAGACGGAAGCGGTATTTCGTTCCGGGTTGTACATTTTCAATGACCCCGGAGAAATATCCGTTTCCTTCCGCGTCGAGTATCGAATCAATCGACGGTCCCAAATCGTCTTGGGTGACGAGCTCGACTAGCCTGCACTCGGGCGCCCAGACTCGGGCGTGAACTTGGGGCGGGCCGCTGCTACGATGAAGGAACTCGACGCCGATTGGATATCGTCGTACGGATAGCGGTAGACCGGTCGGTTCGGACGTACTCGAGGGCATGACGCCCCCGCTCCGGCGCAGGATCGGGACCACACGGCAGGGCTGACTTTGATTAGGATGCGCCGGGCATATTCTTGGCGGGCATCTTTTCCTCCACCATGCGCAGCGACGACCGCGACTCCGCACCTCCCTCCCCCGTGACGGCCAGCGACGGCGAGCATCGCGAAGATGCTCCCGCCTCGATGGACGAGACGGAGGAGCTCGCGACTCCGTTGCTGCAGAGTCACATCGACTCGGGCCGAATCGCCGCCCAGCCGACGCCGACGAGCCAGGGCGGCGTGGCGGTGGCCAAAGTCTGTCCGCAATGCGGCAGCGAGTACGAGACCACGGACCGTTTCTGTCCAAAGGACGGTTCGCCGTTACGGCCGAAGTCGGGAGACGATCCGCTCGTCGGCCGCGTCATCGCCGATCGCTACCTCGTCCTCGCGCCGCTCGGCGAGGGCGGCATGGGTCGCGTCTATCTCGGCGAGCACGTGAAGATGAATCGCCAGTGCGCGATCAAGGTGATGAACCCGTCGCTGGTCAACGACACCGAGTCGCTCCAGCGTTTCGCGCGCGAGGCGTCGAACGCGGCGCGAATTCTTCATCCGAACGTCGCGGCGGTGTTCGACTACGGCGAGATGGACAAGATTGTCTACCTCGTGATGGAGTACGTGGACGGCGAGCCGCTGTCGACGATTCTCGCGCGCGAGGGCGCACTCGAGGCGCGTCGAGCGATCGAGATCGGGCGACAAATTGCCGACGGACTGCAGGCCGCGCATGAGCTCGGGATCGTGCACCGCGATCTCAAACCCGACAATGTGATCGTCGCGCGTACGCGGTCCGGGAAGGAAGTGCCGAAGGTGGTGGATTTCGGTATCGCCAAAGCGCTTTCGGAAGCGCCACAGGACGCGTTGACGCGCAGCGGCCTGGTCATCGGAACGCCCGAGTACATGAGTCCCGAGCAGCTGCTCGGCGACCCGGTGGATGCGCGCGCCGACATCTACAGCCTGGGCTGCATTGTTTATCAGATGCTCACGGGCGCCGCTGCGTTCGCGGGCGACACACGCGAGCAGATGATCCGCCGACGGCTCCACGAGGCGCCGCCGCACGTGCGCGACGTAGATCCGAACCTGCCGGGCCGCCTCGACACGCTGATCGTGCATATGCTGGCGCGGTCGCCCGATGACCGATTGGCGAGTGCGGCGGAAGTGCGCGACCAGATGGATCCGGCGCTCGCGCTTGGCGGCTGGGATCCACGCGTCATCACGGCGCCGTCGTTCCGGACGACGCCGGCCGATGGCGTCGACGAATCGACGCAGCCCACGCAGCCGATTCCGCGCCAGCGGATGGGAAGGCGAAGCCTCGTGACGGGCGCGACCATGCTCGTCGCGTTGGCGATCGCCGGCGTCACGTTGTACAACACGCAGCAAAAGCGCGAACAGGCGGCAGCTACCGTACCGAAGCCCGCCGACACGACAAACAAGGCTGCGCCGCCTCCGGTCACCACGCCGACGCCAGTCGAGTCGTTGCCGCCTACCGGACGCGGAGGTTTGGTCAAGCCGGACACCGCGCCGAAACAGCCGGTCGCCACGGCCGCGGCGTACGACACGGTGCCGCTCGTCCGGATTGCGCAGGTTATTCGAACAGCGAACATGGACAGCGTCGATCGCGCATTCCCGAACGGAGTGCCCGCGGGAACACGTGCGACTCTGGATCAGATCTTCAAGCAGTACGATGTCCTGGGGTCCAGGGCCATGACGCATGGCGCCACACAGACGGGCGACAAGTCAAAAATGCCCTTCGAGATCCGCGTGACGTACGCACCGCGTGGAACCGGCATCGGAACGGCGGTCGTGCTCAGCTACACTGCCGGATTCGAGCTGCGTCAGGGGAAGTGGGTGCTTACATCGGTGCAGAGCCGCTAGCCCGCTGTCATCCTGTGCTCGCAGCGAGCAGAGGATGATTCATGATCGCTTACCGATCCGCGTCCTGAGCTCCACGACAACGTCTTCGAGCATCTGCGTGTCGTAGCCGATGTCCCACTCGTCATCGCGCTGCCAGTTGGCTTCGGCGCGCACGGAGACCTGCTTCCAATCGTCGCCGATGAATCGAATGATGACGCGCGTACGATAGTGCAGGTCCGGAGCTCCACCGCGGCTGAAACTCGCCTGCCAGGGCGTCATCAAGTACCCGGCGCGCGAGTCGCTGACGTCGACTGAGTATTTGGCGGTTAGGAAGTCGCTCGCCGCGCGGAAAAGGGCGGCCTTGGTCATCCCATCGCGCACGTCGATGAGCCGAGTGATCCGCGCGTCGGACGTGGTCTTGATGAACGTCGGCGGCGGTGTGTTGAAGTTCGGAGGCGGCGGGGCTGGCTTCGGCGACGGAACCGTAGCTCCTTGAGCCGGCGTCGGACCTCCCCCGCACCCTGTCACCGCCAAGCAGCACAGGATAAGGACTGCCGCGCCGAATCGACCAGCGCGGCGAGTAACAACGTTCCAGTTCAGATCGGACGCGGGAATCACGGAGGTGTTGACTCTCTCTCGGGACCGGGCTGTTAGTACGGAACTTCGAAACTGACCGCAAGATACAGCGCTCGGGGCTTCGGCGAATCATCGTCGGGGACTCGCTGGCCGGCCCGGGGCGGAACCCTGATTTGCGCTCGCGGCCGGCCGGGATAGGTTCTAACCGTCAGCAGATCCCCGACGGCGTGCGTAAGGCCTCGACTGCCGCCACGCCGACAACCGCGACTTCATGAAAATCAGCGTCCCAACCGAAACCGCTCCACACGAGCAGCGAGTCGCGCTCGCGCCTGAAAGCGTCGCCAGACTCACCAAACAGCTCAAGGTTGAAATCCTTGTCCAGAGCGGCGCCGGCCTCTCCGCCGGTTTCCGCGACGATGCCTTCGAGGCGGCCGGAGCGAGGATCGTTCCCGACGCCGCGGCAGCCCTTGGAGGCGCCGAGGTTGTCGCCAAGGTACAGCCGCCAAATGATACCGAGATCGGCATGATCCCGGCCGGGACGACGCTCATTTCGTTGATGAATCCGGGTCGGTCAGCGGCACTCGCCGAGTCGCTCGCGAGCCACAAGATCAACAGCCTGGCGCTCGAGCTGGTCCCACGCATCACCCGCGCCCAGTCGATGGACGTGCTGTCGTCGCAAAGCACGGTCTCCGGCTACAAGGGGGTGCTGATCGGCTCCGCCGCGCTGCCCAAGTTCCTCCCCATGCTCACGACGGCGGCCGGCAACATCTCGCCGGCGAAAGCGTTCGTCATCGGCGCTGGCGTAGCCGGTCTTCAGGCCATCGCCACGGCCCGTCGACTTGGCGCCGTGGTCTCGGCGTTCGACGTCAGACCGGCCGCGCGCGAGCAGGTACTCAGCCTCGGCGCCACATTCGTCGCCAACGATCTGGTGAGCGATTCGGCGCAAGCGGCGGGCGGATACGCGCGAGCGCAGACGGAGGACGAGCAGTCGAAGACACTCGCCGCCATCGCCGCGCACATCAAGGATCAGGATCTTGTCGTAACGACGGCACAAATCCCCGGACGCAAGGCGCCGACGCTGATCACCGCCGCGATGGTGGCAACGATGAAACCCGGTTCAGTCATCGTCGATCTTGCGGCGGAGACCGGCGGGAACTGCGAGTTGTCGCAACCGGGACAGACGGTGTCGGTGAATGAAGTCGCGATCATCGCCCCGCTGAACGTACCGAGCACGGTGCCGTTCCACGCCAGCCAGATGTTCGGCCGCAACATCTTCGAGCTTCTGAAACATCTCGTGAAGGACGGAGCGCTCGTGCTCGACCCGAACGACGAGATCACCGGCGCGATGCTGGTGACTCACGACGGCAAAGCCCTGCGTTAGCCCCCGCGGAATCCACATGCAAATTCTCGAACTGTACGTCTTCGTTCTGGCCGCGTTCGTCGGCTACATGGTGATCTCGCGCGTGCCGCCGCTGCTGCACACGCCGCTCATGGCGGCGACGAACGCGATCTCCGGCATCTCCCTCGTCGGCTCGCTGATCGCGGCGGGCGCCGCGCACAATCGCGTGGCGACGATCCTCGGCTTCATCGCGGTGGTCTGTGCGACGAGCAACATCGTCGGCGGATTTCTGATCACCGATCGAATGCTGAGAATGTTCAAGCGAGAAGCGCCGAGTGGCGCCAAGCAGCCTGCCGGGAAGCAGGGCTGACGCATGCGCGACTCATTGATCCAAGTCAGTTACCTCATCGCGTCCGTCCTGTTCATCCTCGGCCTGCGGAGTCTTACGCGGCCGGACAAGGCGCGGCGCGGCATGCAGCTGGCGGCGGCGGGAATGTTGTTCGCGATCGCCGGCACGCTGCTCAATCACACGATCATCGACTACCGCTGGATCGTCGGCGGCCTCGTCATCGGCGTGATCATCGGCTACCCGATGGGCATGTGGGTGCCGATGACGGCGATGCCGCAGCGAATCGCCATCTCCCTCACCTTCAGCGCGCTCGCCGCGACCCTCGTCGGCGTCGCCGAGTATCACACCGATCTGCTCAGCGGAGAGCTGCCCGGTCGCGCCAAGATGGCGGCGATCGGCTTCGAGGTCATGCTCGGCTCGATCACCGTCGGCGGAACGATCGTCGCCGCGGGAAAGCTGCAAGAGTGGATTACCTCGAAGCCCGTCACGTACAAAGGCCAGAACTTCGTCAACGGTCTGGTCTTCCTCGGGGTGCTCGCGCTAATGGTGTTCACGATCGTCGATCCGACGCAGGAAGCGGCGTTCTTCGTGATGATCGGCGCGTCGCTGATCTTCGGCGTCATGCTCGTGATGCCGATCGGCGGAGCGGACATGCCCGTCGTCGTCGCGCTGCTCAACTCGTATTCGGGCCTCGCCTCGTGCGCCATGGGCTTCGCGCTCGGCAACGTCATCCTGATCATCAGCGGATCGCTCGACGGCGCGTCGGGCTTCATCCTGTCGATCCTGATGAGCAAGGCGATGAACCGCTCGTTCACCAACGTGCTGTTCGGCGCGTTCGGCAGCGAGACGACCGCGGCGACCGGTAAATCGTCGGCGGGCCTCACGGTGCGCTCGATCGGCGTCGAGGACGCGGCAATCCAGCTCGCCTACGCGCAACTCGTCATCGTGATTCCCGGCTACGGCATGGCGGTCGCGCAAGCGCAACACGCCGTGCGCGAGCTGTCGGAGATGATCGAGAAGCGTGGCGGCGAAGTGAAGTTCGCCGTGCACCCGGTCGCCGGACGAATGCCCGGCCACATGAACGTGCTCCTCGCCGAAGCGAACGTCCCGTACGACAAGTTGTACGACATGGACGAGATCAACGGCGAATTCGACCGTGCCGACGTCGCGCTCGTCATCGGCGCGAACGACGTCGTCAATCCCGCGGCGCGCAACGACAAGGCCTCCCCGATCTACGGCATGCCCATTCTCAACGCCGATCACTCCAAATCGGTGATCGTGCTCAAGCGTGGCATGAGCGCCGGCTTCGCCGGGATCGAGAACGAGTTGTTCTACGACCGTCGCACGAGCATGTTGTTCGGTGACGCCAAGGCGTCGTTGACGGGTTTGATTGGGGAGATCAAGAACGTCTGATCGCCGGCTCGTGGAGGATGGATGAAGTTTCTCGTTCTCGTCTATAATGACACTGAGATGCTCGGCGAGATGCCCGCGCCCGAGTTCAACGCGCAGATGCGCGACTGCCTCTCCAAGGCGGATCGAATGCGGGCGAATGGAAACCTCATCGAGTCGCAGATGCTCGAGGACGTTTCTACGGCGAAGTCCATCCGTGTGCGTAACGGGCGGATGGTGACGACCGATGGTCCATTCGCCGAGACGAAAGAAGTTCTCGGTGGGTTCAACCTGATCGAAGCCCGCGACATGGACGAGGCGCTCGAGATCGCGAAGCAGTTTCCGTGGTCGTCGTCGGGATGCCTCGAGGTGCGGCCGGTGCGCGACATCGAGGGCGTTCGTCAACGCGTCTCGGTCGACACCGCCGCGGATTAGCTGGAGACACGGAACCGGGGAGGGGATGTCGCGCATCCCCTTTTTCGTCCCCGGCCTTTCAACTTGTCGCGCCGTCTCCGTGCCGTTCCCTGAAATCCGTGCATTTCTCCGCGTCCCCTGGCAGTTAGATGATCTTGGTGGCTTGCCGGCCGCGAGCACGGGCAGGCATGAGTCATGGGACACGGATTTCGCGGAAAGGCACGGATATGCGTGAGACGGCTCAGTATCTCATTGCCTCGACCGGATCGACCCTCGCGGCGCGGCGCGTCGGCGCGAGGCTCGCCACCACGGCCAGCGCTACCAGCACGACACACGTTCCTCCAAGCACCAGCGGGTCGGTGGGGCTGACCTCGAACAGGAGCGAACGGAGGAATCGCGTCACCGCGAGTGCCGCGATCACGCCAACGACAGCGCCGACCACGGCTAACCACACCGACTGACCCACGATCATTCGAGACACCTGCGCCGTCCGCGCGCCGAGAGCGATGCGAATGCCGATTTCGGCGCGTCGCTGCCCCACGATGTACGAGATCACGCCGTAGATCCCGACCCCGCTGAGCAGGAGGGCGATCGCGGCCGCGAAGAGCAGCAGCGTCATCGTGAACGAAGTCTGCGCCATCGATTGGGCGACGACAGTCTCCATCGGCAGAACGTCGGCGATCGGCACCTGGGGATCGAGCTGCTCGAGGACTTGTCGGACGCGCGTGACAACCGCGCCGGAACTGAGCGACGGGGCACGGACCACGAAGTGCATGAAACGATACGGTGACCAGAATTGCTCCGACCCCGGCGGTCCGATCATCGGGAAGAAGACCTCCTGAATCGGGGGCTCCTGCAAGCCGCGTCCGTGAACGTCGTCCACGACACCGACGATGGTAAAGAACGGCACTTGGTCATTGAACATCTTCACTCGGCGGCCGATCACATTCTCGTTGCCCCAAAACCGTCTGGCGAACGAGGCCGTCACGACAGTCGGTCCACTCCCCGATTCGAGCTCTGACCACGTCGGCACCGTTCCTTTCACCTTCATGCCCATCGCCTCGAGGTAGCCGGGCGTCAGCATCGTCATCGGCATGCAGTTGCCGCGTTCTTTTCCCGTTTCGACGACGTCGGTGATGATACCGCTGCATCCACCCTCGTCCGCGAGCGGCAGCGTTCCCGACGCGCCGGCGTGCACGATGCCAGGAATCGCCTCCACTCGTTGCGTGAGCTCTCTCCAGAAAGCCCCGACCTGAGCTCCATTCTGATACCGGCCTCGGGGAACGGAGATGCTCATCGCCGTCACGCCCACGGGATCGAAGCCCGGACGTACGGAACGCAGGCGGCTGAAGCTCTTCGTCATGAGCGCGGCGCTGCTCAGTAGAACCACGGCTAACGTCACTTGCGAGAGCACGAGACCGCGGCGCGCGAGATCACGAGCCCGCGATCCGGCGAGGCCGCGACCGCCCTCTCGCAGCAGCCTCACGTCCAGCCGATTCGCGCCGAGCGGCAAGAGACCAAACACCAGGCCGAACAGCATCGCGGCCGTTACACAAAACGTGAGTCCACGCCAGTCGAGTGAAACCTCGTCGAGACGCGGAAGTGTCTGCGGCGCGGCCGCTAGAAGGAAGTGAAGGAGCGCGAACGCAACTCCACACGCGACGGTTGCCGCGGCCAATCCCACCAGTGCGCTCTCCGTGAGGTAGTGCGCGGCGAGATGCGAACGCCCCGCGCCGAGCGCGGCACGTACCGCGGCTTCCCGCCGACGCGCGTCGATGCGCACGAGAAAAAGATTGGCCACGTTTGCCGCGGCGATGAGCAGCACCAACCCGACCGCGCCGAAGATCAACCAAAGCGCGCGCACGATCGTGCTGCCGACGACCTCGTCGCGGAGTGACCTGACCACCATCGCGAAGCCGGTGCGGTCGAGAAAACCCTGGCTGTAGACGTTGGGATAATCGGCCTGCATCTGCCGCTGGAGTCGCCGCAGATCGGCGGCCGCGGCCGCGACGGTCACGCCGGGCTTGAGCACCCCGATACCACGGTGCGTGTGGTTGTTTTGGGGTTTGGCAGCCGGATCGAGATGATTGCGGATCCAGATGTCGGCCTTGCCATCCGGCACGCTCATGTTGGCCGGCAGCACGCCGACGATTTCGACGGTGTGGTCACCATACGGGATTCGCTTTCCGAGGATGCGCGGATCGGCGCCGAAGCGGCGCCGCCAGTATCCGTCCGACAACAATGCGACGCGTGGATCGCCGTCAGGGTTGAGCTCATCCTGCTCGGTGAACAACCGACCGATCTGCGGGCGGATTCCAAGAATCCTGAATGTGCTGGCGCTCACGTCGAGCTCCTCGACGCGTTCGGCCGGATGATCGCCGTCGCCGGGCACGATCATCACGCTGCCGTCGTAGAACAGCATGTCGCTCAGCGCCCGACTTTGCTGCTTGAAGTAGAAGTACTGCCCGCGCGAGATGCCGTACTCCTCGTCGGCTTTGACCTTTGGCCAAGCGGTGCCGATGTGAATCAACCGGTCCGCGTTAGGGTACGGCAGCGGTCGCAGCACGACTCGGTCGAGCACCGTGAAGATCGTCGTCGCGGCGCCGAGTCCGATGCCGAGCGTGAGGATCGCGATCAGCGAAAATCCCGGCGAGCGGCGCAACGTCCTGACGGCGTGGCGAGATTCGCGGGCTACGGTTTCGATGATGTCCATGCGTCGGTCTCGCTGGAGAATCTTGTCGTCGATGGCGCGCGTCTGTCGTCGATACTCGCTGATGTCGCCGAAGCGGCGTGCAGCCTCACGCTCGGCGTCGCCGCGTGAGAGCCCCTCGCGTTCCATCAGCTCTTCGATTCGTCCTTCGATGTGGAAGCGGAGCTCGTCGTCGAGCTCGCGGTCGACGCGGCGTTTCGTGCCGGGAAGGCGGAAGACGCGTCGCATCTCAGCGCTCGGCGATCGGCGCGGCGAGCACGAGGCCGACGACGCGCGTGTACCGGGTCCAGCGCGAGAGCTGCGACGCGTACTGTTTGCGACCGGCCGCGGTGAGGCGATAGAACTTGGCCTTGCGATTCCGGTCGGTGTATCCCCATTCGGCGTCGAGCCAGCCCTTTTCCTCCATGCGATGGAGCGCGGGATAAAGGGCACCCTCCTCGACCTGGAGCTCCTGTTGGGTGGTCTGCTCGATCCAGCGTGTCACGGCGAGGCCGTGCATCGGCCCGCGCGCGAGGGTTTTGAGAATGAGGAGATCGAGGGTCCCGCGGACGAGGTCGAGGTCGGTGTCGGCCATTTGGGTTAACCTAAGGTTCTTAGGCTTGGACACCATAGGCCTGGGAATGGTTGGCGAGGGACGATGGGCGACCGAATTCGAGCGCAACAGTCGGATAGATGCGCGGCGACCCGCCTCGTACCTTGCGCGCGTCATCTACACTGAGTCAGGATCATGGCGACCATGGCAGCTATCACCCTTTCTGATCAGCCCGTCGGCGACGACCGGGCCTGGCGCGCGGTCGTTCAGCGCGACAAGCGGCTCGACGGTGCGTTCGTCTACGCCGTCCGGTCGACCGGCGTCTACTGCAAGCCGTCGTGCTCATCGCGCCAGCCGTTGCGGACGAACGTCCGATTCTTCGCGACGCCGGACGAGGCCGAAGCAGCCGGATTTCGGTCATGCCTTCGCTGCCGCCCTCGTGAAGCGTCGCACGCGTCCGACGTCTCCGTCGAGCGAGCACGCGATTTCCTCGACCAGCACGCGGATCGCGCGGTGTCGTTACACGAGCTGGCGCGCCACGTCAAACTGAGCCCGTCGCATCTTCAGCGTTCTTTTAAGCGGGCGACGGGCCTCTCACCGAAACAGTATCAGGACGCCCGACGCGTCAAGGAATTCAAGTCACGCCTTCGCGCCGGCGATACCGTGAGCCGCGCGACGTACGAGGCCGGCTTCGGATCGAGCAGCCGCGTCTACGAGCGTGCCGATCGCGAGCTGGGAATGACGCCGGCCGCATTCCGGCGTGGCGGCCGAGGGGTGACGATCGCGTACACCGTCGCCGTCGCTCCGGTCGGCCGGGTACTCATTGCAACGACCGAGCGTGGCGTGTGCGCCGTCGAGCTGGGAGCGACTGACGCCGAAGTACTGGACGCGCTGACCGGCGACTTTCCGCAGGCGTCGATCAAACGCGGAGGCGATGAGCATGCGGAGTGGGTCAACGCCGTCGTGAATGCGGTGCGCGATCCTCGACGCCCGATCGACGCGAGCATCCCGATCGACATGCAGGGCACCGCGTTCCAGCAGCAGGTCTGGAAGGCGCTCCGGGAGATTCCGGCCGGGGTACGCCGTTCGTACGCGGAAGTCGCGACGGCGATTGGACAGCCCAGCGCGTCGCGCGCCGTCGCGCGTGCATGCGCGACGAATCGTCTGGCGGTGATCGTTCCCTGCCATCGCGTCGTTCGTGGCGACGGGGAGCTCGCCGGCTACAAATGGGGGACCGAACGCAAGAAACACCTGTTGGACGAGGAGTCGAAATAGGCCGGTCGAGGGTGACGGGAACCTTCGTGGCGTGGTTTGGCCATCGTAGGGTGAACCCGCACGACGGTACTCTGACCATGCAATCCTTCCAACGATCGATCGCGGCCGGCGCGAGCGCCATTGCTCTCGCGCTAGCCGTTGCTTGCTCTTCGTCGCGCGCGAGCGCGCCGCCGGCTGACGGCTTGCTTCCACTAGGCAATTGGGGAGCAGACGGCGCCGGAATGATCGTGAGCGATACGGCGATGCATCTCCACGTCGGCTGCACATACGGCGACGCTTCGGGACGCATCGCGCTGAACTCGAACGGGCAGTTCGACGTCGCGGGAAGCTACATGCTCCACGCCTACCCGATCGCGGTCGGACCCGCGGTGCCGGCACGGTTCACCGGAAGACTGGACGGCAACACCGTGACGGTCACGGTAACGGTGAACGACACCGTCGCGAAGCAGACGGTGGTGAAAGGGCCGGTGACGGTAGTCTTTGGAGCAGAGGCGAAGTTGGGCCCCTGCCCCATTTGCCGGCGGCAGATCGTGACGAGGACGGCCGGACGCTAGTTCCGCCCGATCGTCTGCACGACCTTCCCGGCTTCGTCCAGGAACTCGATCTTCGGCGTTCCAAGTGAATCAACGAGCATGCGAAGCCGCGGCCGTCCATTGCGATCGCGAAGGTTGACGATCGCCGCCTTTGCCCGATCGCGACCGATGAAAACTCGTTGCGCGCTCAGTGGCACTCCGTTCCGCGGCATCTCCCACCTCGCCCGCGCGGCTCGTTGGGCCGCCGGATCGGCGATCTTGGAAATCGAATCGAGCTCCTTGACCATGTCGTAGATGTCCACGTCCGCGCGATCATTGATCGAGAAGCCCATCAAGCGCGTTCCGCTGCTGTCGTTGTAGTCCAGGTTCACCACCTGATCCTGATTGAACTGGTCGAACGACATGTGTGTCGATGCGCGATAGCCGCCGTCCGCACGCTGTTGTCCCGTGAACGTCAAACCGCCGTTCTCCGTGCCTTCGTCGTTGAAGAAGATGATTCCAGGCCGATTGCCTCCCGCATAGCCGAACGGCTTCCCCTTGTAGATCGGCCCGATCGAGCGCGGACGGTTCGAAATCACCATCCGGTACATGCCGTTTGGTTCGACGACGTTGATTCGCTCGACGTCGATTTCTTCGAACTTGGCCTTCTGTGTCGTGCGCGAAAACGCCGCGACCGAGAGAACGACGAGCAGCGTGCTGGTGACGACAGCGTAGCGCTTGAGAAAGCGGATGTCGCGTTCGATGTTCTGGCTCATGGGCTGAATGGCGAGTAAGGGCTGGTATATGCCTCTGCGCGCGTCCGCGGTAAAGGCCGCCAGCGCCTGCTACCTTGCGAACAGCCCCCCTCCCGCGTGAGTCATGCGATGCTCGATTCTCGTCACGATCCAGGTTCAGAGGGCGCCCGTCGTCGCGCGGACGAACACGTGGATGGGCGCCGTCTGGCGATCCACGGCGCCGACGTCCGCGTCGGTACCGCGGGTTGGACCGACAAGACGCTCACGGCGAGCGGCGTCTTCTATCCCTCGCAGGTGAAAACACCCGAGGATCGGCTCCGCTACTATGCGTCGCGTTTCTCTCTCGTCGAAGCCGACATGGGGTTCTACGCGATCCCCGATCGCTCCCTGACGGAGCGTTGGGTCGAACGTACTCCGGCGGATTTCGTCTTCAACGTGAAGGCGCATGCGCTCATGACCGGGCACGCGACGGACATTGCCCGTCTCCCCAAACTGCTTCAGGACGCCATTCCGCCCGAATCAGTGAAGGGCTCGCGGGTCTACGCCAAGGATCTACCACTCGAAGTTCGCGACCAAGTCTGGCGCTTGTTTCGGGACGCGATGGAGCCGCTGCACCGGACGGGAAAACTCGGCGCGATCCTTCTCCAGTTTGCTCCCTGGATTCGTCCCAATCGCTCGACGCCCCAAATGCTCGACCGGGCCCGCGCGCAACTCGGCGATCTTCCGATCGCTGTCGAATTCCGTCATCCAACATGGCTCGCGCCGCGGCTGCGCGAACGACTGTGGGCGCAGCTCCGCGACCATGATATGACCTACGTCGTCGCCGACACGCCGCCGGGGACCGAGACGAGCCTGCCGATCGTCCCGGCAATCACAACGCCCGATCTCGCGATTGTGAGGCTGCATGGTCGTCGCAGCGAGATGTGGGGCGCGCGCGAGGCGACCGTCCTCGAGAAATACCGGTACCTATACGACCGCGGCGAGCTCGAGGATTGGTTGTCGCTTATCCTGGAGCTCGCCGAGGAAGCCGAGCGCGTACACGTCGTTTTTAACAACTGCTACGCCAACTACGGAACTACGAACGCCCTCGAGATGGGCGACCTACTCGCCGAGCACGGGACGCGCGCTCAAGCGGCGAGCTTGCCTGTCGGCATCCACAAGGGATAGCCCGACGTCGCCTCTCCGACGCACTCGTACCGCGCCGGTGGGAAGCCCAATACGCCAATCTCGAGAACGTCGCCCGTATGCACGGTCACGTGATCGCCAAGTGCATCGACAGCCGCAATGAACGAGTCGCTTTCTATTACGCCGTCCTGCCGTGTGTCGATGCTGCGCACTGAAAAACTGAACTTCGACATGCGACTCCTCCGTGGATCGCTTACGGTGGGTATTACCCCGGGCGGCCTCCAGCGTTCGAAGGACGGGTCCTAGGTCCTAGATCCTGGATCCCAGTGAACTGCGCTTGCGACGTTTCCACCTAGGATCTAGGACCCAGGATCTAGGATCTCGTCTGGCACCTGCCTAGCCCATCACGGTATTACTCCTAGACTTAGGAAGCCGCCACAAAGGAACCCGACTCCTCCCATGCGCTCTTTCCTCGCCCCGCTCACGGCCGCCCTCCTCGCCGCACCACTCGCCGCACAGCAGAAGCATCCGATCACGTTCGACGACTTTGCCGCGGTGCGCGCCGTCGGCGATCCTCAATTGTCTCCTGATGGAAAAGTCGTGCTGTACTCCGTGCGCACGACCGACGTTTCGAAGAACACGCGGGCGTCGCACACCGTGAGCGTGCCCATCGGCGGCGGTGCCGCTCAGGCGTTTCCAGCCAACGCGGCGGACGTCGCGGCCACGGAAGCCCGCTGGTCGCCGGACGGCAAGTACGTCGCGTTCATCGCCGGCGGACAACTCTGGATCGCGGAACCATCCGGCGCGGGTCGCAAACAGCTCACACATCTGAACGGCGGAGCCACCGGTCCGGTTTGGTCGCCCACCAGCGACCGTATCGCATTCACGTCGGCCGTCTATCCCGAGTGCTCGAACGACGCGTGCAATGCGGCCAAAGAGAAGGCCGCGGCCGACAACAAGGTGAAAGCGCACATCGCCGACCAGCTCATGTTCCGTCACTGGAACGCGTGGGACGAGGGGACGCGCTCGCATCTGTTTGTTGTCGGCATCGACGGCAGTGCGCCGCGTGATCTGATTTCCGGCGCGAAGTACGACGTGCCGCCCGGCCCGTTCGGCGGCAGCGAGGGTTACGGCTGGTCGCCCGACGGCCGCGAGCTCGCGTATACGGCGAAGGACCAAGGCCGCGCCGACGCGACGTCGACCGACGTCAATGTCTACACGATTTCAGCGAGCGGCGGTGCGCCGATCGTCATCACCGCGGCGAACAAGGGCGCCGATCAGAACCCGGTGTATTCGCCGGACGGGCGCTACATCGCCTACGCGTCGCAGAAGCGCGCGGGGTTCGAGTCCGATCGTTGGCGGCTCATGGTCTATAATCGGACCGATAAGACCTCGAAGGAACTCCTGCCGACCTGGGACCGGAACGCCGACGCCTATCTCTGGTCCCCCGACATGAGCGGGATTCTCGTGCAGACGACCGACGCTGGTCGCGACAAGTTGTTCCGCGCTGTCTTCGCGCGCGGCGGCAACGGACTTGGCGTCTCCGGCGTTCCGCAAATCGTCGTCGGCGATCACAACAACACCGCGTTCTCGATTTCTCGTGATGGCCGCTCGGTCGTTTGGCTTCGCGACGCGACGGAGTTCCCCGCCGAAGTCTACGTGGCGGATCTCATGGCGGCCGGCGCCGCCAACGTACGCGCGCTCACGCACGAGAACGACGCACTCGTCGCGTCGCTCGCGGTGAATCCCGCCGAGGATTTTTGGTTCACGGGCGCCGCCGGTCTGAAGGTTCAGGGCTTCATCGTAAAGCCCCCGAATTGGCAACCAGGCAAGAAGTATCCGGCGATTCTCTTGATTCACGGCGGCCCGCAAGGCGCATGGCTCGACCAATGGCATGGTCGCTGGAACTATCAGATGTTCGCGACGACGGGTGCGGCGCTCGTCATCATCAATCCGCGCGGTTCGTTTGGATACGGCCAGCAGTTCGTCGACGACGTCTCGAGAGGTTGGGGCGGAAAGGTCTACACGGATCTCATGGCCGGTCTCGACGCCGCGATCGCCAAGAATCCCTGGATCGACGCCAACGCACTCGGCGCGGCGGGCGGATCGTTCGGCGGCTACATGGTGAATTGGATCGCCGGCCACACGAATCGCTTCAAGGCGCTCGTGTCGCACGCCGGTCCGTTCAACCTCGAGAACATGGCGACAGCGACGGAAGAGCTGTGGTTTCCCGACTGGGAGTACGGCGGTCCGTTCTGGGATCCGAAAGCGATGGCGAGCGAATACCGCGTTTACTCGCCGCACCTGTTCGTGAAAAACTTCAAGACGCCAACGCTCGTGACCGGCGGCGAGCTCGATTATCGCGTGCCCTATACGGAAGATTTGTCGATGTTCACGTCGCTGCAGCGCATGAACGTCCCGAGCCGCCTCGTGATCTTTCCCGACGAAGGACACTGGATCGGGAAGCCGCAGAATCAGCGGCTGTGGTGGGGCGAGGTGCAGGGCTGGATGAAGAAGTACCTCGAGGGCGGGCCGAAAGCATAGGTTGCCCGGCTGTCATCCTGAGGAGCGAAGCGACGAAGGACCTACTGTCACTAACTCGGACAGTAGGTCCTTCGCTTCGCTCAGGACGACAAAATCACGCTGTTCGAGCCCAACTAACTCCCCGCGCGTACCTCCAACCGGTATCTCCCGTGGGTCGCAAACCGCGAGTTGACTGCCGCTCCCACGGTCACGTAGTAGATCCCCGCCTGAAGGTTGGCCGAGATGCGCGAGCAGAAGCGGCCGGTCGCGGAGTTGAAGTTGTCGTTCGTCGACACCGTGACGCCATTCGAATTGAGGAGCGTGAGGAACGTGTCCAATTCCACGCCGAGGCCGCACGAGCCGACGACGCCGGACGTTTCGAACGTGTAGACGCCCGCGGCGGGAATCGTCACCGTGTACCAGTCGCGAACGTCGGGAGTCGTCACCGTGCCGACGACATAACTGCCCGGCGTGAGGAAGTTCGCGTGCGCAACGTCGTCGTTCGGCTCGGACTCGGCCGGAATTCCGATCGCCAGCGCGATCGAACGCGAGTCTCCGTTGATGTTGAAGACCGTCGGTTTCGCGAACCCGCCGGCCCAACCAAAGCGTCGCCCGGGCACGCCGATCAGCGCGTCGCCAGCTTCGTCGTCGCCGGCCTGCAAATAGAACGAGCCAGTCGGTAGCCGTGTGAACGCGAAGCTGCCGTCGTCGCCGACGACCACCGTGCGGAACAAGCTCCCGGTGGTCGCATCGACGAGGCGGGCGAGTGTCTTCCGTGCCGGCCCGTTCTGTTGGGTCAATGCGTTGTACGCGTTCACGATTCCCCAGCCGTACGTGTCATTGCGCGCCGAACCGGCGTTCCGCGTCGCGAATTGCTCGATTCGACTTTTCAGCTGGGCGGCCGTGAGCGACGGCGTCTGCGACAACAACAGCGCGGCGACGCCCGATACATACGGCGCTGATGCCGACGTTCCATAGCCGAAGAGATATGTCGGCCCGCCTTCCTCGAAATCCCATCCCGGTCCCAGCACGCCGCCGCCGCCGTTGTCATCCAGTCGGAAATCGCCGCCGGGAGCAGAGACGGAGATGAACGTCCCCGCGTTCGAATACGTCGCCAGGGTGCCGTCCATGCCAACCGCCGCGACGCCCATCACGCCATTGAAGGCGGCGGGGTAGCTCTCGAAATCCAATCCGTCGTTGCCGGCCGACGCGACGATCAGCGAGCCCGCGGCCACCACCGCGTTCACGGCGTTCTGCATCGTCAAGCTTCGGCCCGGTCCACCGAGACTCACGTTGATGATTGGTGCTTGGCTGGGCGCTTGCACGGGCAGACTGTCCTTTCCGGCGGCCGGCAGTCCCGCCGCATACAGAATCCCCTGCGCGACGTCGAAGTTGGTGCCGTCGCCGGTGATGCCGAGGACGCGAATCGGCCGGATCTTCACCGACCAGTTCACGCCCGTCAGGCCGTTGTTGTCGTTACCGACCGCGCCGATGATCCCGGCCGTCCACAGTCCGTGGTCGCCAAGGAAGTTGTGCTGCCAGCAATTGAGGAAGGAATCAAACTCCAGATCGTCTGGATCGGTCGGATCGGGATCCGGCCCGTCGCCGTCGCCGTCGATCGTCGTGAAGGTGCTGCCATCGCACAGTGATTCGGTCGTCCCAAACCCGACCTGCGATACGAAGTCGTAGCCGTCGTTCGTCAGGTTCGCCGCGATGTCGGGATGGTCGAAGCGAATCCCCATGTCGACCGACGCGACGATGACGCTGCTGTTCCCCGTTGTGATCGACCAGGCGCGCGGCAGGTCCACCATGTTCGACGGCCAACTCTGCTGCCAGAAGAACGGATCGTTCGGCAGACGACCGGCCGCGTTCGTCGACGCAAGGCCGGTGCTCGTGCTCGCGTCGCGCGCGAACTTCGCGGACATCGGCCGCGGCGCGCCGTCGCGAATCGAGATGATCTCGTCGCGCTCCACGTAGGCGACGCCCGGATCGGCGCGCAGCGCCGCCATGATCGATTCCAGCTGCGTCGTGTCGGCGACTCGCACGCGCGCCGCGAGAATGGCCGGCGACACCTGCACGCGGCTCACGGCGTGTGACTTCGCGAAATCAGCGAGCCGTTCACGAATTCGCGACGCGGTCGTCCTGGCCACCGTCATCGAGCGATAGGCGCCCGATCCCGCCGCGGCGACGCCGAGCCGGTCGTCGCGAAAGCCGACGATGATCCGGTCCGGCGTAAAGCGTCGCGGCGAACGTGGGACGGAATTGGACGACAGGCTGCGGGACGCCGCGCGCGAGAAGTTCGCGCCGAAGAAGTACCCCGCGCCTCCAACGACCGGCGCGACCGTACCACTGATCGTCGCCCCGTTGTTCGCAACGAAGGCGACGGAAGCACCCGTAATTTGCGCGCTGGTCGCGGTCGCGATCTGCGTTCCGGCGGTCGGTGAAAGTGTCCAGGTAACGGTCGCCTTGCCGTCGTTGTCCGTCGTGCTCGACGTCGATGAGAGCTTTCCGCCGCCGGTGACCGTCCAGGCGATCGCCACTCCGGCCACGGACTTGTTCGCCCCGTCGAGCGCTTGCACGACGAGCGGCTGCGCCAGCGCGGCGTTGACGTCTCCCGACTGATCCGAACCCGAAACGATCACCAGGTGGTTCGGAGCGTGCGAGATCGGCGATTGATCTTTACAGGCGGCGACGAGCACGACGCCGATGAGCGCCACCAGACGAGCGGCGTGAGAATGCATCGAAGGGGGAGGAAAGAGGCGGCGACGCGAAGCGCTATTCGCCGTAAGGAACCCACACGTTCTTCACCTGCGTCGCGGCCCGGAGGAACTCGTGTCCTTCGCCGGCCGCGCGATCCAGCCAATCGCGCTCGTGCCACGTCGCCCATGCTCGCTTCATGTTCGACGCCGACGCGAGCTCGACTTGCTTCACGCCTTCCCGCTCACCGAAATACCAAATCGCTTCCACGTCGTCGTGCTCGGCGAGGACTTTCGCCAACGCATCCTTGTCGCCGGTCACGATGTTCACGACGCCGTCGGGCACGTCCGACGTCTCCAGAACGCCGTAGAAGTCCGTCGCGGCGAGAGGGTACGAATGCGACGGCACCACGATCGTCGTGTTGCCCGTCGCCATCGCCGGTCCGATGAGTGAGACCAACCCGAGCAGCGGGAACGCGTCGGAGCACACGAGGGCCACGACGCCGATCGGCTCGTTCATCGCGATCGACACACCGCGAATCGGCACGCTGTGCACCGCGCCATCGTACTTGTCCGCCCAGGCGGCGTACGTGAACAGGCGCGAGATCGAGGCCTCGACTTCCTGCCTCGCGCGGCGCTTGCCGCACGCCGTCATGGCGTCGATGCGAGCCGCGAATTCCGCCGCGCGTGCCGAAAGGTTCTCGGCGATGTAATAGAGAATCTGACCGCGATTGTGTCCGGTCGAGCGCGCCCAACTCTTTGCGGCCGCCTGTGCCGCTTCTACGGCATTGCGGATATCCTTGCGATTCCCTTCCGGTACCTCGCCGACCATGTCACCGCTCGGCGAATAAATGCGGCGCGTGTATCCTTGGTCGGGCCGCGCTTGTTTGCCGGCGATGAAGAGCTTTGGAGTTCGGTCGAGATCCGGCATTTCGTTGATCGATGCCGGCTTCTTGTCTTTAGTCTCGGGTGGCAGCTGTGACGGCGTTGTTTTTCCTGAGACCTGGGACCTCGGACCTGGGACCTGACGCTTTACATACTCCCACATCCCTTCCCGGCCGCCCTCTCTGCCGAATCCACTCTCTCGATATCCGCCGAATCCGGCGGCCGCGTCGAACAGGTTCGTCGAGTTCACCCACACCACGCCTGCCTTGATCTTCGGCGCGATGTCGAGCGCGAGGTTGATGCTCTCCGTCCACACGCTCGCCGCGAGGCCATAGGGCGTGTTGTTCGCCAGCGCGACCGATTCCTCCGGCGTGCGGAAGGTCATCGACACGAGCACCGGTCCAAAGATTTCGACCTGCGCGATCGTGGACGAGGGTTGCACGCCCGTGAAAAGCGTCGGTGGGTAGAAGTAGCCGTCGGTCGGGCACGCCCACGACGGCTGCCACATCGTGGCTCCTTCATCGACACCCTGCTGGACCAAACCCCTGATGCGCTCGAGCTGCACCGGCGCAACGATGGCGCCCATGTCCACTGCTTTGTCGAGCGGCGATCCGAGTCGCAGCTTCTCCATGCGGGCGCGCAGCTTGGTGAGCAGACGCTCGGCGACACCCTCTTGGACGAGCAGACGCGAGCCGGCGCAGCACACCTGGCCTTGATTGAACCAGATCGCGTCGACGACGCCTTCGACGACGCTGTCGAGGTCCGCGTCGTCGTAGACGATGAACGGGCTCTTTCCGCCCAGCTCGAGACTGATTTTCTTCCCGGAGCCCGCCGTGACGCGACGAATGATCTTGCCGACTTCCGTCGATCCGGTAAACGCGATCTTGTCGACGTCCGGATGCTCGACGATTGCGGCGCCCGTCTCACCGTGTCCGGTCACGATGTTGATCACGCCGGCGGGAATTCCCGCGGCGTCGGCGATCTCGGCGAAGCACAGGGCGGTGAGCGGAGTGAACTCGGCGGGCTTGAGCACCACGGTGTTCCCGGCGGCGAGCGCCGGCGCGATCTTCCACGCGAGCATCAGCAGTGGGAAGTTCCACGGAATGATCTGCCCGACCACGCCGATCGCCCCATAGCCGGCGAATTCACTGTCGAGCAACTGCGCCCAACCCGCGTGGTGATAGAAGTGGCGCGCGACCAGCGGGATGTCGATGTCGCGCGTCTCGCGAATCGACTTGCCATTGTCCATGCTCTCGAGCACGGCGAGCAGGCGTGAGTGCTTCTGGACGGCGCGGGCGAGCGCGTACAGATAGCGAGCGCGCGCGTGCGGCGTCAGCCCCTTCCACGCCGGCAAGGCGCGTCGCGCCGCGGCGACGGCATCGTCGACGTCGGCCTTCGTTCCGTCGGTGACGCGCGCGATGGTCTTCGACGTCGACGGGTTGATGACGTCGAACGTCCGGCCGGGATCCGTCCACGCGCCGTCGATGAAATGCCCGAACACACGCTCGTGCTTCGCGAGCCACCCGAGTACTTCTTTGTCGCTCTCGGGGGCCGGACCGTATTCCATCGTTTTGAAAATCTCAGCGACTGTTGCCATAGCAGTCATCCTCCCGAGCGAAGCGAGTGGAGGATCTACTCGCCTTACCTGGTTAACTAGTCAATGACAGTAGATCCCCCCGGCCGCGCTGCGGCCGGAGGATGACTACTGACCGGACTTCCGATAATCGAGCGCCGGCTTGGCGCGATCGAGGCGCGACTTGTAGGTGAATCCGCCCCGTCGCTTGTCGAATTCGGCGCGAGCCTTCTGGATGTGCGTCGGGTCGGTGAAGAGATCGATCGCCGTCAGCGTCATCGTCTTCGCCGCCACCATCATGCCTTTCATGCCGATCGACATTCCGCCCGCGGCGACCGCCTGCCAACTGTGCGCCGGCGTGCCGGGCACCCAGGTCGCCGTCGAGAGCTGCACCGTCGGCACCGCCCAGCTCACGTCGCCCATGTCGGTCGACGCGAACGTCACCTCGCTGCGCACCGGCTGGATCTGCGATTCGCTGCCCAGCGGCGGCATCGGCTCGCTCAACGTCTTTCGAATCTGCTCGGCGAAGGCACGTTCGTCAGGCGTGTACGTGATGCCGCCGACTCTCTCGAGATTCTTGCGCTGCAGACCGGAGAGATAGTCATTCGGCAGCACGTTGTAGACCGCGCTGATGATCTCCATGTCCATCGTCGTGCCGGTGCCGAGCGCCGCGCCCTTCGCCGCGTTGACGATGCGCTCCCAGATCCCGTCGAGGACGCGAATGTCCGGATGGCGCGCGACGTAGTACACCTCGGCCGCCTCGGGCACGACGTTCGGCGCCTTGCCGCCGTCGGTGATCACATAGTGAATGCGCGTCTCCTGCGGAACGTGCTCGCGCATCATGTTCACCATGTTGTCCATCGCCTCGACGGCATCCACGGCGGAACGTCCCTTGTCCGGCGCCGCGGCGGCATGCGCGGCGACGCCGTGAAAACGGAATTTCGCGCCAATGTTCGCCAGGTTGCTCACGGGCGAAACGTCGTTGCGATCGCCTGGGTGCCAGGTGACGACCGCGTCGACGTCGTTGAACAGCCCGGC
>DATLPC010000089.1:0-13943 GCA_035535975.1 Gemmatimonadaceae bacterium
TACGGTTCCCATGCCCTTTCGGGATCCGGGCGAATCGGATGAGCTTCGGCGTCGTCTCTCTCATGCGCTGACGAAGCTGACCGAGCGCCAACGATCGGTGATCGTGCTGCACGACGTGGAAGGTTTTACGCATGGTGAGATTGGCGGGATGCTGGGAATTCCCGAAGGGACGGCACGTTCGGACCTGCATCACGCTCGCGCGGCGCTGCGCCGCATTTTGAAGGACGTTCGGAGCGACCTATGACCGACTTTCGGCTGTATTCAAACGACGACGACGAGGTGGCACGCGGGCTCCGCTCGCTCTATGCCGCCCCGGCTGGCGATGCGTATTGGAACGAGCTGCAAGCGCGAATCATGGCTCGCGTCGCCGACGTGGAGCTGGGCTGGTGGAACGAGCTCGATCGCTGGGTCCGCCCGGCGCTCGCCGCCGCCGCCGTGTTGTTGATCGCGGCCGGCGTGGCGATGTTCCGCGCCCACGAAGTCGAAGGCGATATCGCCGCTGAGAACATGCTGTCTTCACCCGCCGTCCCGGTATCGACTGCGATCCGGCCGGCACTTCAGGACGATCGGGAGGCGCGCATCCGCTTCCTGTTCGGTCGTTAACCGGAGCCTCTATGCAGCGCAGCAAGCAACAAGCGCTGATGTTCCTCCTCGGCGCCGTTCTCGTCGGCGGCGCGGTCGGGTTTTCGGCGGACCGGTACATCGGTCACGAAAACTTCGCGACCCAATACGGTCCGCGCTCGCGCTTCTATGACGAGCTCAGACTCACCCCGGCGCAGCGCACGACGATGGACTCGCTCGCGTTTCAGCAGGATTGCGCCGTGCGCCAGATACTCTCCCCGCACGACTCCGCTCTCAAAGCGATTCGCACGCGCTTCCAGGCGCAGCGCGATTCGGTGTTGACGAAAGACCAACTGGCACGAATGGATACCCGCCGCAAGGACATCCAGGCGCGGCACGAAGCTGCCCAGGCGAAGGAGCCCAAGAGAACATGCACCGGAAATTGATCGTCCTGCTCGCCGCGCCGGCGATTCTCGGCGCGCAACAGGCGACGACGACAGACACGACGTTCCATCCGATCTCGCTCGCCGACGCCCTGCGCCTGGCGAACGACAACAATGTCACGAACATCATCGCCGACAACGCCATCCGCACGGCGAGTAACGGGCTTCGGTCCGCGCGCGCGCAGTGGTATCCGAATCTACAGGCGACCGCCGGCCAAAACATTCAGCAGGGCGACCGTCTCGGGCCGAGCAACAGTCTCATTCCGATCTCGTCGAAGTGGGCATACAGCACCAACCTGGCTTCGAGCATGACCGTGTTCGACGGCGGCAAGACGCGCGCGGACATTCGCACCCAACAGGCGAACGTCGCCCAGCAGCAGGCGAACGAAGTCAACTCGCAATTCAACATCGCGTTTCAGGTCAAGCAGGCGTACAACGCCGTGCTCGCCGCGCGTGAAAGCGAAGGCGCGGGCCGCGCTCAGCTCGCGACCGCGCAACTACAGCTTCAGACCTCGATCGCGAAGGTGAGTGCCGGCGCGGCGAACGTGTCGGACTCGTTGCGCAGTGTGGTGCAGGTTGGCCAGGCGCAGCTTGCGATTCTCACCGCTCAAAACGCATTCCGCACGCAGAGTGCTTTGCTCACGCGCCTCGTCGGCACGAACTATTTCGTGACGGCGCTGCCTGCGGACACCGCCGACCGGCTCGGTGCACCGCTCGACAGCGTGCAGCTGATGACGCTGGCGAGTCAGGGCCCGACGGTGCGAGCCGCCGACGCCGCCGTGAGCGCCGCCAACGCGACGCAGCGTTCCGCGAAGTCCGGCTACTTCCCCACGATCAGCCTGAACGGATCGTACGGGGGAAGCGGCACAAACGCGTTCTACGGCGTCCCCGGATTGCACGGCGACAACGTCTTTCCGTACAGCAAGTCGCTCGGCATCAACGCGAGCTTCCCGATCTTCAATCGCTACCAGCGCGAAAACCAAGTCGCCGCGGCGCAGATCTCGTACGACAACGCCACGGCACAGGCGCGCGACGCGCGGCTGGCAGCGCAACAGAGCGTCATCACCGGCCTCGCCAATCTGCATAACGCCGAGGAAACTATGCGCATTCAGCAGATCGCCGTGCAGGCCAGCGAGGAAGACCTACGCGTCGTCCAACAGAGATACAACCTCGGCGCGAGCACACTCCTCGACGTGCTGACCTCGCAGCAGAACCTTGTGAACGCGCGCCAACAACTGATCACGGCGCGTTTGAACTACCGGAACGCGAGAGCCCAGATCGAAGCCGCAATCGGTCGGGATCTGCCGTAACAGTCTTCTCAGCAACGACAAAGGCCGGGCGCGCGCCCGGCCTTTGTCGTTGGATCCCGAAACGGCGAGACATCGCGGTTGGCGACGGTCCGCGGGCGCGAGTTGGGCGTCCTGGGCATAGCGTATCCCTGACCGCTTTGGCCAATAGCCAATACCGGGGCCAACAGCCGCCTCCGCCGGCCATTTCCAACAGCGGTATTGCGCCGTTCGGAAGGGACCCCCTTTCGCCGCGGTAACGGCCCGTTCTTCGTCAGCGGTACGGCCCGGTCCCGCGTAGGATTCTTAGCAAATCCGACCTCGTACTCGGCCCGCCAAATCGGCCGATTTCAGGAGACAGATCTCAGTGAGACGAATCCTCGGGGCGGTGGCGCTTGCCGCCGCCGCAGCCTGCGCGAAAAAACAGCAGGCGCCGACCGTGCAGACCGCCCTCGTGACCCGCCGCGACATCATCATCGATGCGCAGGCGAACGGGACGATCGAGCCGATCGCGGTAATCGAAGTGAAATCCAAGGCCTCCGGCGTCATCACCAAGATGCCCGTCGAGACGGGCACGCATGTGAACCCCGGCGACTTGCTCGTGCAGATCGACACGCGCGACGTCCAGAACCGCTACGACCAGGCGCAAGCCTCACTCAACGCGGCCGAGGCAAAGCTCAGCGTGTCGGAATCGGACAAGAAGCGCAACGAAGAGATGTACAAGGCGCGCGTCATCACGCCGCAAGAATACGAGAAAGTCGCGGTCGATTACGAGAACGCGCGATCCGGTGTCGTCACCGCGCGGGCCAACCTCGACATCGCCAAGCAGCAGCTCGAGGACGCGACGGTTCGCGCGCCGAGCGTCGGCACGATCATCGACAAGACGGTATCCGAAGGCACCGTGATCGCGTCGGCGACGGGTTCGGTGAGCGGCGGGACCACCATCGTGAAGATGGCTGACCTCGGCGTCGTGCGCATTCGTGCGCTGTTCAACGAGACCGACATCGGCAACGTGCACCCGGGACAGCCGGCCAACGTGACGGTCGACGCGTATTCCGACCGGCGCTTCAGCGGCGTCGTCGAGAAGATCGAGCCCCAGGCCGTCGTGCAGCAGAACGTGACGATGTTCCCCGTGCTCGTGAATCTCCAGAACGGTGAGGCGCTGCTCAAGCCCGGCATGAACGGCCAGGTGTCGGTGCTGATCGACGAGCGTGACAATGTCGTCGCGATCCCCAACGACGCGATCAAAAATCCGCGTGAGGCGGTGGCCACGGGCGCGCTTCTCGGACTCGCCGCCGACAGCGTGCAGAATTCCCTGCGCGCTCAGGGCTTCAATGGCGGCGGCAATCGCGGAGGATTCGGCGGCGGCAATGGTGGGAACGGCGGTGGCCGTCGCAATGGCGGCGGTGCGAACGGCGGGAATGGCGGAGGGAACGGTGGGCCGGGCGGTGGTAACGGCGCCGCCCCGACGAGTGGCACTGGCACGACCGGCACTGCGTTCGGTGACGTCGCGTTGCAGCAAGGCCAGACCGCCCTTCAGGGTGGTGGCGGCAACGGCGGCTTCCAGGGTGGCGGTGGCGGCTTTGGCGGCATGCAGGTCTCGGACGCCGATTGCAAGAAGATCGACGACGTGCTGAAGGCCCACCCAAAGGAGAAGAAGCAACTCGAAGATCTGCGAGCGAAGATGCAGGCGCTGCGTCCCGCCGGCTTCGGCGGCGGGAACCGCAATGGCGGCGGCGGGGGCGGGGGCGGCGGGGGCGGCGGTTTCGGCGGTGGTAATCGCAACCGCGGTGATTCGGCCGGCGCTCAGCGGCCACGTGGGAATGATTCGACCGGCCAGCGCCGTCGTGGCGGTGGCGGCGGTGGCGGCGGCGGCTTCGGTGGTCAGAGCGGAAGTCAGGGCGGCGGCCAGAATGCCGGCGGCGGCGGCGGTGGCTTCCGTGGCAGCCCGGAGATGCAGGCGCTCAATGAGCAGATTCGCGCGATCTACACCACGCTCAACCTCGATGCGCGGACCGCGGGCGCGTGCGCGCGCCGTCAGCCGGGCGGTAACGCGCAGGTCGCTGGTGGACGTGGCGGTGCCGGTGGTCAGGGTGCTACGCGCGCGCCGGGTGGCGGTCAGTCGCCACTCACGCCGTCGCCGGAGCTCGGGGCGCGGGCGTTCCGTCCCCGCGCTGGCCTCGTGTTCGTCTCGGACAGCACGAAGACGCACTTTGCGCCGCGGATCGTGCAGCTTGGCCAGGGCAACCTCGACTTCACCGAAGCCGTGAGCGGTCTCAAAGAAGGTGAGCGGGTGGTAATGCTCGGCGCGCTCGCACTGCAGGCTCAGCGTCAGCAGCAGCAGGACCGCATGCGCCAGAACGCCAGTCCGCTCGGTGGACAGCAAGGGCCGGGTGGTGGTCCGGGTGGTGGTCCGGGCGGAGGCGGCGGTCCGCGTGGTGGTGGTGGTGGCGGCGGTCGCGGGGGCTGATTAGATGCTGCTTGGAGAGATCATCAGCGTAGCGCTCGGAGCGCTGCGCGCGAACAAGCTTCGTTCGCTGCTCACGATGCTCGGCATCGTCATCGGCGTCGGCGCCGTGATCGCGGTCGTGGCGCTCGGTACCGGCGCCCAGCAAGCGGTCAAGGACCGCATCGCGGCCCTCGGCACGACGCTGCTCACGGTGAACCCCGGACAGCAACGCGGCATGGGTGTGGCCATCGCCGGTGGCCAGCAGCGTCTCACGATCGACGACGCGAACGCGGTCGACGAGCGCGCAACGACGTTGCTCGCCGTTCAGCCGGAGATGCGATCGCAGCAGCAGGTCGTCTACGGCAACAAGAACGCGAACACGCAGATCATCGGCACCACGCCGAACTACCTCGAGGTCAGGAAGTACACGCTCAAGGTCGGAAAGATGTTCACCGCGGCGGATAACGAAGGACGGCAGCGTGTCGCCGTTTTGGGATCCGCGGTCGTCGACAACCTCGGCGTCACGACGCCCGAGGCGTTGATCGGCGAAACGGTGCGCATCCGCGGTACGCAGTTCCAGATCATCGGCGTGCTGGCGTCGAAGGGTCAGGCGAACGCGTTCCAGAATCCCGACGACCAGGTGCTCGTGCCGATCCAGACGGCGCGCTTCCGCGTGAACGGATCCGACCGTCTGCAGTCGATCAGCGCGCTCGCCGAGACGGAGGAGAAGATCCCGGACGCGATGGCGGACATTCAGCGCATCCTGCGCCGGCAGCACCGGATCCGGCAGGGCGCGCCGGACGATTTCCAGATCCGCAATCAGTCGGACATTCTGACGACGACGCAGGAAACGACCCAGGTCATGACGTACCTGTTGTCGGGTATCGCGGCGGTGTCGTTGCTCGTCGGTGGCATCGGCATCATGAACATCATG
Organism: Gemmatimonadaceae bacterium; assembly: GCA_035535975.1. Lineage (GTDB taxonomy): Bacteria > Gemmatimonadota > Gemmatimonadetes > Gemmatimonadales > Gemmatimonadaceae > JAQBQB01. Next base: position 5,674 of record DATLPC010000089.1, read on the forward strand.
CTTGTTTCGGTGACCGAACGGACGCGCGAAATCGGCATTCGCAAGGCGCTCGGCGCGACGCGGTGGAACATCCTGCTGCAGTTTTTGATCGAGGCCGTGGTGCTTTGCATCCTCGGCGGGGTGATCGGCATCGCCCTCGGCGCGGGCGGGGCTGTCGTGATGAGCCAGGTCGCCGGTTGGACGACGCGGGTGTCATCGACCGCGATCGTGATGGCGTTCGCCTTCTCGGCGTTCGTCGGCGTCGCGTTCGGCGTGTGGCCGGCTCGTCGCGCGGCGGTGCTCGATCCGATCATTGCGCTGAGATACGAGTAGCGCTGTCAACCTGAGGAGCGCAGCGACGAAGGACCTACTGTCCTTGACCGGCGAATCGTCGGGAGACCAGGTCCTTCGCTCGCGTTGCTCGCCCAGGATGACGGCTCCTATTTAGAGATTCGAAACTCGAACGGCATCTCGGCCAGCGCGGCGACGCGGCGGCTGCCTACTTCGGCGGGTTTGAAGCGGAATCCGTCGAGGGCATCGAGTACGGCACGACTGAACTGCGGGTTCGTCGACGAGATGATCTGCGCCGTCTTGAGGTCCACGCGACCGGTCGTGTCGACAGCGAATCGCACGACCACGGTGCCTTCGATTCCCAGCTCACGCAGTCGCTCGGGATAACGCGGCTTGGCGGTCGTGACGATTCGCATGAGCAGCTCCGTTCCCCGCCAATCGGTGCTGGCTGGTCGTTCGCCGTCGAGGATACCGCGGGGACCGGCCGCGCCGGGTGGGTCGCTGGCTCCGCCAAGCGCGATCTCGCCCGACGTGGTCGCGCGCCCGAAATCGATCGGCGGGAGCGACGTCGGAATCGTCTGAGGAACGTCGATGTGTGGGATCACCGTCGTGCGAAAAATCGGGCCCGACGTACGCTGATCCGTGACGACGTGCGCGATTGGCGGTGAAACAGTTTTCGGCACGCTGAAGTGAACGGTGGTGGCCGGATCGAGCTTCGGATGCGCCGGCGCGATGCGCACCGTAGTCATGGTGATGAACGCGATGAGAGCGAGGTGCGTGGCGACGCTGAGCGCGGCGCCGCCCGCGCGGCGTTGTCGTCGAGCACGGGATTCGAGCAGGACTCCGAGCATTGTTCCTCCGGGTCGTGGGTGACCGCGTGTTGACGTGCCCACGATACGAGCCGCGGGTTGCGGGCACGTGTTCGAGCGGTGACACGACCGTGAGGAGCGTATGAGAAAACTTGCATGACTCGATGACGACGGCGTTTGCCGCGGATTAGGGATCGATGAAGGCCGAGTTTCTCGCGCAAAAAAAACGGCGGGCCCGGAGGCCCGCCGTCGTGGAACTCGCGATCTTCGTCGCTTAGAAGTCGCGATCGACGTCGCTTTGGCGTTCGCCGATCTTGCGCTGAACCTTGCCTTTCAGCTCTTCGGCTTTGCCCTTGATCTGCTGGCCTGTGTCGCCAGTGAGCCCGCCGACCGAGTTCCGGACCTTGCCCTTGAACTCCTTGCCGGTGCCCTTGATCTGATTCTCCATGCCCTTGCGGTTGCGATCGTCCGCCATGGTCCTGCTCCTCCGGTTGTGATTTCGCGGGTCGTGGGGCGTTCGCCCCGAACAGTCGGAGGGGCAACACCCGTACCCCTTGCGCCGATATAACGTCAGATATATCGTTACTCCGTCCGATATATCGCGAGGATATGGGCATGGAACGACCGTACATCTTCGGCTTCGCCTGCGACCAGCGCGGGCGCTGGCGTTGGAGCGGATTTGGGGATTGGGGCCCGCCACGGGGCCACGGAGGCTGGCACGGCCGAGCGGCCCGCTTCTTTGAGCAGGGCGACCTCAAGTACGTAATTCTGCGCCTCCTCGAGGAAAAGCCGCGGCACGGCTACGAGATCATCAAAGACCTGGAGGGCCGCTTTGGAGGCTCCTACGCCCCCAGCCCCGGGACCGTCTATCCGACGCTCACCATGCTCGAGGACCTCGGGTACGCGAAAGTGGTCCCGGAGGAGGGCGGCAAGAAGATCTACGAGATCACGGACGAGGGCCGGCGCTACCTCCAGGAGAACAGCTCGACGGTCGACGACATCTTCAGCCGGATCGCCGAGTTCGTCGAGGGGTTCACCGACGCCCCGATGCGGGATCTGAATCAGTCGTTTCAGCGCCTGGCACGCGCCACATACAAGACAGCAACGGGACACATAAGAGATAAAGAGATTATCGAAAAGATCCGCGACGTGATCCGACGTGCCGCGGATGAGGTGGAGGCGATCGCCGTGAAGTAGCGCTGGACCGGCCGGTCGCGATAACTAGATTCAAACGTGGGTTGCGGGCGTCTCCGCGACCCATTTTTGCGTACTGGCGAGAGCGTCGTCTGCTCCGCTGAATACATGCGACCGACGCGGGCCATGCCCGCAGATCATACATGACCGCTAAGCCGAAAGGGGCCACTGAACCAGCGGGCGAGCCTCCGCCCGCCCCGGCGGAGCCAACCCCGAAACCGGCGGGCGACCCCAAGGCCTCGGCACCGGGTCAGACCGGGCAAACCGCGGCGCAGACCGGCTTTCACGCGGTCGTCGTTCCTCAGCGCCAACACGTTGAAGCCCACCCGACCGGACGACGACTCGGGATTCTCTCGCTGACCGCGCTCGGCATCGTCTACGGCGATATCGGCACGAGCCCGCTGTACGCGCTTCAGCAGTGCTTCATTTCCAAGGAACACCCGATCGCGCCCACGACAGAAAATGTTTACGGCATCCTGTCGCTCATCATCTGGCTGCTCGGGCTCGTCGTCTCGGTGAAGTACATCCTCTTCATCATGCGCGCGGACAACCGAGGAGAAGGTGGGATTCTCGCGTTGTTGGCGCTGATCCTCCAGCAAGAACGTCGATCGACGGACTCGAGACGACGGATGGTCCTTGTCGCGCTTGGCCTGTTTGGCGCCGCCCTGTTGTACGGCGACGGCATGATCACGCCGGCCATCACGGTGCTCGGCGCGATCGAAGGCTTGAACGTCGCGACGCCGGCTTTCGAGAGCTACATCGTCCCGCTGTCGGTGGTCATTCTGTTCGTGCTGTTCCTGGTTCAACGGTTTGGCACGAGCCGCGTGGGCCTCGCGTTTGGCCCGATCATGGCCGCGTGGTTCGTGACGATCGGCCTTCTTGGCCTGGTCGAGATCGCCCGCGAACCGCGCATTCTGCTGGCGCTCAATCCATGGCACGGTTTGCAGTTCTTCGCTCAGAACGGGCGCGTCGGCTTCCTGGTGCTCGGTGCAGTCGTCCTCGCCGTGACCGGCGCCGAGGCGCTGTATGCCGATATGGGGCACTTCGGCAAGCGGCCCATTCGGGTCGCCTGGTTCGGACTCGTCTTCCCGGCCCTGCTCTTCAACTATTTCGGCCAGGGCGCGCTGCTCCTTCGTGACCCGAGCGCGGTCACGAATCCCTTCTACAACTTGGCGCCACGCGCGTTGTTGTTTCCGCTCGTCGTGCTTGCCGCCGCCGCCGCGGTCATCGCGTCGCAGGCCTTGATCTCGGGCGCTTTCTCGCTGACACAGCAAGCGGTGCAGCTCGGCTATTCGCCGCGCGTCACGATCCTGCACACCTCGCGCAGCGAGGCAGGGCAGATCTTCATCCCGGAGATCAATAAAGCGGTCGCGGCCGGTTGCCTCATTCTCGTCATCACGTTCAAATCGTCGGCGAACCTCGGTGCCGCGTACGGTATCGCCGTCACCGGAACGATGGCCATCACGTCGTTGCTCTTCGCCGTTGTCGCGCGTTCGCGCTGGAACTGGTCGCTCGCGCACGTCGTTCCGATCACGATCGGCTTCCTGGCGATCGACCTCTCGCTGCTGGGCGCAAACATCATCAAGGTTGCGTTCGGCGGCTGGGTGCCGATCGTCATCGCGCTCGCGGTGTTCATCCTGATGAGCACCTGGAAGAAGGGACGCCTGCTCCTCAACACGGCGCTCCACTCGGGCTCACTGCCGATCGATCTGTTCCTGACCGACGTGGCGCGGCGGAAGCCGCCGCGTGTGCAAGGGACGGCCGTCTTCATGACGTCCTCGAACAACGGCGTGCCGGTCGTGCTTCTGCACCACCTCAAGCACAACAAGGTGCTGCACGAGCAGGTGATCCTGATGTCCGTGGTGACGGAGGAGATTCCCGAGATCGAGGCAATCGAGCGCGTCAGCGTGGAGAAGCTCGAGCACGGGTTCTATCGAATCACGGCGCGCTACGGCTTCATGGAAACGCCGAACGTTCCCGAGATTCTGCAGCGCGCTCGCGAGTCCGGCGTAAAGGCCCGGCCGAACGATACGACTTTCTATCTCGGCCGCGAGCGAATCATCATCGCCAATGGTGAGCGAAAGGCGGACGCTCGCCGAGCTCCCGAGGACGCTGGCCTGCCGAGAATGGCGCGTTGGCGCAAGAAGCTCTTCGTCATCATGTCACGCAACGCCCGATCGGCGACGGAGTTCTTTGGAATACCACCGAATCGCGTGGTGGAGTTGGGGGCGCAGGTTGAGTTTTGACGCTCGCTGTGGGTACGCGGCCGCTGCGCGGCGCTGTGGGTACGCGGCCGCTGCGCGGCGCTGTGAGTAGGGCCGCGAACGCGGCCTGTGAGTACGCTCGCTTCGCTCGCTGTGAATAACAACAAGGGGCGCCGCAAAGCGGCGCCCCTTTCCTATTCCGCTGCCGTTACCCACAGCGCGGCACCGGCCCGCGCATACTCACAGCGAGCGCCAGCGAGCGTATCCACCATCAGCCTGACCTACCAACTCACCCTATTCCCAAACGTCCCAAACAGACGCCCGGCTCCGACCAGCGCGCCGCTCGTTGCGGTGCGGGCCGTTTCCATGGCGCGACGGACGGTTTCGTTGATCCGGTCGCCGTCGATGTTCACCGAGGTGCGCGGCATCTCGAAGAAATTGTCGCCACCGATGATCGTCATCGAGCCTCTGCGGCGCGGGAGGTCGCTCGCGCGGGCGACCTTCATCGTAACGTTGCGCAGTTGGCCATTGTAGTACACGCGCAGCGTCGCGTCTTCGCCGGGCTTGAGCTTGTTCACCTCTCGCTCGAAGCGATTGATGTTCGTCGAGCGGAAGACCCAGAACTCGTCATCCTCGGCGACCTTGCCGCGGACGTCGACGCCGTTGATCGAGGCGATGCGGCTTCCTTCCTCGATGCCTGCTTTCGCGGCGGGGCCGCCTTCGTCGACGGAGATCACGAAGACGCCGATTGAGTCGCGCGGACTTCCGGTCGTCGCCAATCGGAGCCCGAGCGTCGGACGCTCCGCGTCGCGTCGTGGCGGCGCCGACGCTTCGTACAGATCTTCTGGCGCGACCGTCTTCACTTTGACGGCCTTCGTCTGTCCGTTGGCGTACACTCGGAGATCGACTTCGTCGCCGGGGTGCAACTTGTCGAGCTCGCGCGTCAGGCGACGCGTCATGATGTTCGCCATGTCATAGTCGCCGACGTCGGCCGACGACAGACGGAGGTTTACACCGTTGACCGACGAAATTCGGTTGCCCTCTTCAATGCCGGCCCTTTCGGCGGGACTACCGGAGCGTACCGAGCTGACGAGCACACCAAGCGTGTCCCGACTATTCGCCGAGCCTGACGTCGTCACGCCGATGACCGCGCGTGGCTCGGTGCTGAACGTGTAGCCTTGACCGAACGGGGTGGCCGGCTCGATGCGAAGGGCGCGCGGAGCTGGCGTCTGGGCAGCGGCGACGGCGCTCAAGGCAATGCCAAGCGGAAGCACTTTCAAAGCACGCATACTGACCTCATCGTTTCGTTGGGTGTCCGACGAATCAGTCACGTCGAGCTCGGAAAGGGTTTACGACCGCCCGAACCGCTATCGCCCCGATGGCGATCCCGCCTAGCTTGCTGTCATGACCGCGCCGGCTGGCCCCGACCTTCACGCATTCGAGCATCATTGGCAGGACGAGGCGGATGCCGCGTACCTGTACCGCCTCCTCTCGAACGCCGAACCGGATAAGAAGAAGAGCGATCTGTATCGGCGTCTGGCCGAAGTCGAGGATCGGCACGTCGAGATCTGGGCTCGGCTCCTGCGCGAACATGGCCGTGAACCCGGCCGTTTCCAGCCGAGCGCGCGCACTCGCCTACTGGCGGCGCTCGGGAGGGTGTTCGGCCCGGGTTTTCTGTTGCCGATGTTGCTCGCCGAGGAAGGCCGCGAGGTCAAAGGCTACCTCGACATGCATCGGCGGACGCAGCGTGGCATGCCCGGCGCCGACGAGTCGCTGAAGCTCGCGCGCGAGTCCGCGGACCACGCGGCGGCGCTCAATACCATTTCGGGAAAGACGGGCGAGCCGTGGCACCGCACGGAGTCGGGCGGCTTCCTGCGCAACGTCGTGTACGGGTTCAACGACGGGCTGACGGCGAATTTCGGTCTCGTCGCCGGCGTAATCGGCGCGTCGTCGCAATCGGCGCATCACACGGTGATCGTCGCCGGTGTCGCCGGGCTGATCGCCGACGCGTTGTCGATGGGATCGAGCGGCTATCTCGCGGCGAAGAGCGAGCAGGAGGTCTACGCCAACGAGATCGCGATGGAGCGTGACGAGATCGCGCTGATGCCCGAGGTCGAGCGCGACGAGCTCGCGCTGATCTACGAAGCGAAGGGCATGTCGTCCGACTCGGCACACGCCCTGGCGACGGAAGTGATGGCCGATCCGCAGCGCATGCTCGACGAACAGGTGCAGGAAGAGCTGGGGATCGGCGATCCGCACATGTCGCCGTTGCGCGAGGGATGGGTGACGGGTTTGGCGACAGCCATTGGCGCCCTGATCCCGGTGTTTCCCTTCCTGATCACGTCGGGGCGCACTGCCGTGATCATTGCCTTCGTGATCTCGATGGCGTCGCACTGGATCGTCGGCGCGGCGCGATCGGTGTTCACGGGCCGGAGCGTGTTCCGCTCCGGCATCGACATGTTCGTCGTCGGACTTGGCGTGGCCGGCGTGGGCTACTTTGTCGGAGAATGGATCTCCAGGCTGGTCGCGTAGCCGCTAGACGACGACGTTGAGCAGCCGGCGGGGCACGAAGATGATCTTCTTCGGATCGCCGGTGACGAATTTGGCGATCGTCGGCTCGGCCATCGCCGTGGCGAACGCAATCTCCTGCGTCGCGTCCGGCGCGACCTGAATCGTGCCGCGCGTCTTGCCGCTCACCTGTACGGCCAGCGTAATGAGCTCCTCGGCGGCGAGCGACGGGTCGTAGGCCGGCCAACGAGCGTCGAACACACTCCCCCCCCCCGAGCCTCCCGCGCGCTCCCACAACTCCTCGGCGATGTGCGGCGCGAACGGAGCAACGAGCTGCACGAGGGGCAGCACCTCGTCGCGATGCGCGTCGCGTTCACCGCGCCGGACGACGTTGATGTACTCCATCATCGCCGCGATCGCCGTGTTGTAGCTGAGCGCCGGAATGTCTTCCGATACCTTCTTGATCGTTTGATGCAGCTTCCGCATCACCTGCGTGTCGGGCGCACCGTCGGCCGACGCGTCGAGCATCGTTGTCCACAGCCTGTCGAGAAAGCGTCGAACGCCCGCGATGCTCTGATCGCGGAAGTCGCCGCCCTCCTCGTAGGGCCCGAGGAACATCAAGTACGTGCGGAAGGTGTCGGCGCCCCACTTCTCGACGTATTCGTCCGGGTTCACGACGTTGCCGCGGCTCTTCGACATCTTGGCGCCGTCGCGCACGATCGTGCCGTGCGCGCGGAATCGGCGATAGGGCTCTTCGAAGTCGATATGGCCGGCATCGTGCAGGACCATCGTGATGAAACGTGAATACAAGAGGTGCAATACGGCGTGCTCGTTGCCGCCGATGTACGACGTCACGGGCAGCCACTTGCGCGTGAGCGCCGGATCGAACGGCTCGTTGTCGACGTCGCTGCTCGGGTAGCGCAGGAAATACCAAGCGCTGTCGAGGAAGGTGTCGGACACATCGGTTTCCCGTCGCGCGCTGCCTCCGCACGACGGGCATGGGACGCGATACCACGACTCGACGCGCGCCAAGGGGGACACGCCGTCGTCGCCCGGGCGAAAGTCTTCGACGTACGGCAGCTCGACCGGCAAATCCTTTTCGGGCACCGGCACCGTGCCGCACTGGTCGCAGTACACGATGGGGATCGGCGGACCCCAGTAGCGCTGGCGCGAGATGCACCAGTCGTGCAGCCGGTAGTTCACGACGCCGCGGCCATGACCGTGCGCTTGCAGCCAGTCGGCGACGGCTTTCTTTGCGTCGTTCACGGGAAGCCCCGTGAATTCA
>DATLPC010000090.1:0-2735 GCA_035535975.1 Gemmatimonadaceae bacterium
ACGTTGCAAAAGGCGGCGACAAACCTCGAGGCTGTCGCCGTGCTCGGCACCCGCGGCGAAGAGCGCACCGTCATCTCGGCGCCCGTGCCGATCGACGTGTTGTCGACGGCAGATATTCAGCTCACCGGTCGCACCGAGACGTCGCAGATCATCCAGGCGGTAGCGCCGTCATTCAACTTTCCGCGCACATCGATCGGTGACGGTACCGATCACATTCGACCCGCGACGCTCCGCGGACTCGCACCCGACCAGACACTGGTGCTGGTCAACGGCAAGCGACGACATACGAGCGCGCTCGTCAACGTCAACGGATTCGTCGGGCGCGGAGCGCAAGCGGTCGATCTCAACGCGATTCCCGCGAGCATGATCGACCACATCGAGATTTTGCGGGACGGTGCCGCGGCGCAGTACGGCTCAGACGCAATCGCCGGCGTGCTCAACATCGTGCTCAAGAGCACCGCGCCGGGCATGTACACCGGCGAAGTGGGCGAGAACGTGACCACGTACAATCGCGATGCGACGTCGCAGACGGCGTTCCCCGCGCAGATGGACCCGCGGTCGGTGCATGACGGGCGCGTCGCGACGTCCGGCCTCAATTACGGCTGGGGATTTGGGCAGAACGGATTCCTTCAAGTCTCGGGTGAAGTGCGTGATCGCCAAGGCACCAATCGCACGCTGCCCGATACGCGGACGCAGTACTTCGCCGGCGATCCGCGCAACTCGCTCGCGCCCCAGATCAATCACTGGCAGGGCGACTCGTACAACCACGACGTGAGTGGGTTCTTCAACGCCGGAACGACGTTCTCGAATGGCATCCAGCTGTACGGGTTTGGCGGACTCGGACAGCGCCACGGCGCATCGGCCGGATTCTGGCGTCGCGCCAACGATGATCGTACGGTGCGCTCCATTTATCCCGACGGCTTCCTTCCCTTCATCAAGTCCAAGATCAAGGACGGCTCGATTTCCGGCGGCTTGAAGGGCGACGCGAGCGGTTGGACCTGGGACTTGGGAACAGTCTACGGTCACAACTCGTTCGATTTCACGATCGACAACACCGCCAACGTCTCGCTCGGGCCCAGCTCCAAGACGACGTTCTACGCGGGTCAGCTCGCATTCGGCCAGTCGACAACGACGCTCGATCTCTTCCGCGAGGTGCCGAGCATGTGGTCGGCGCCCATTCGCGTCGCACTTGGCGGCGAGTTCCGGCGCGACATGTACGAGATCACGCCGGGCGAACCTGATTCCTATCGCAACGGCGGCGTGAAGGTTCTCGATGCGAACGGCCAGCCGACGACGCGCTTGGCGGCGGTGGGCTCGCAGGTGTTTCCCGGATTTCAGCCGACCGATGCCGGCTCGCACTCACGCAACAACAGCGCGGGTTATCTCGATCTCGAGAGTGATCTGACCAAACAGCTATTGATCGATGTCGCCGGTCGGTTCGAGCACTACAGCGACTTCGGCTCGACGTCGACCGGCAAAGTCGCGGCGCGGTTCGAGCCGGTTCCGCGTTTTGCATTGCGCGGCGCGATCAGCAGCGGCTTCCGCGCGCCGTCGCTCGGGCAGGAGTTCTTCTCGTCGACGGCGACCAACTTCATCTCCGGTCAGCCATTCGACATTCGCACGTTCCCGGTGGCAACGGCCGAGGCCAAGCTGCTCGGCGCGAGCGATCTCAAGCCCGAGCGTTCAGTCAATTACAGCGCCGGCGTCGCGCTCGAGCCAGTGTCGTCGTTGGCGCTTACGGTCGACTTCTATCGAATCAACATCAAGGACCGCATCGTTCTCTCCGACAACTTTACCGGCGCGACGATTCAGACGCTGTTCGCCAGCACCGGATCGACCGCGGCCGGCGGCCGGTTCTTCACCAACGCGATCGACACGCGGTCGAACGGCGTGGATGTCGTGGCGAACTACGGGTTGAGCTTCTCGAACCGGTCGGTGCTCAAACTCACGAGCGGGTACAATCACAACACCGTGAAGGTGACTCGCGTCGACTCGACGCCGCCAAACCTCAAGGCATTCCAGGAGAATTTGTTCGGTCGCGTGGAACGCACGCGCATCGAAAAGGGCAATCCGCGCGACAATCTGTTCGTGTCGGGCAACTACGACATCGGCGGTCTCGGGTTGACGGCGCGCGTGCAGCGGTACGGCGAAGTGACGGTCGCCGGCGCGACGCCGACGAACGCGACGGGGACGCTCGATCAGACGTATGGAGCGAAAACGCTCACCGACGTGAGCGCCTCGTATACGCTGCGTCGCTACACACTCACGCTCGGTGCGGACAACATCTTCGACGTCTATCCCGATCGCAACCTCAATCCCGGTGATCCCGCGACCGGAAACGGCGGCATCTCCAACTTCGGAATCTTTCCGTACGCCGGCATTTCGCCGTTCGGATTCAACGGACGCTTTCTGTACACGAAGGTCGCCGTAGGCCTTCGGTAGAATCGAGAGCCAGCGTGCGCCGTCGGACGTTCCTCGAGATCGCCGCGGGATTCGCCGGCGCACGCTGGATAAGTATCTCGCGGGAACGCCCGCCGTCGCGCACACGACTCATTCTGCTCGGCACGGCCGGCGGTCCGAGGCCGCGCGTGACGCGCTCGGCGCCGGCTCAGGTGATCGTCGCCAACAACGCGGCCTACGTGGTGGATTGTGGCGACGGCGTGGCACGGCAGCTCGTGCTCGCCGGCGTGCCGCTCGCGACGCTCCGAAGCGTCTTCATCACGCATCATCACTCC
>DATLPC010000091.1:0-6090 GCA_035535975.1 Gemmatimonadaceae bacterium
CACGACGACGACTGAGAAGACGCGGCGGCTGCTGCCGGCGATCGAGGTGTCGCCGACGTACTTCGACGTGTTCGGGATTCGCGTCGAGCGCGGCCGAGCGTTCACGTCGACGGACGCCGATTGCTCGGCGATTTGTCCGGCAATCGTGTCGCGCGAGGCAGCGCGCGAGTTGTGGAAGGGGGAGAACCCCCTCGATCGTCGTCTCACCATCGACGCGACGCACGTGTTGACCGTGGTAGGCGTCGCCGGCGACGCGACAAGCAGGATCGCCGAGCCGATTCAAGCGTTGATGGTTTACACGCCGTGGCGACCGAACGCCCGCCTTTATCAGGCGTTCCTGCGGGTCGGGGACAGCCGCGGCGGCGTGGTGCAACGCGTGGCATCGGTCGTCAACGAGCGATTCGCCGGCGCCGTGGCAGCGCCGATCACGGTCGAGGAGCAGCTCACGCTGTTGACCGACGCGTTTCAGCGCATCGGTGAAGTGGTCGGTGTGATGGCGGCAATCACCGCCGTGTTGGCGATCGTCGGCGTGTACGGCGTAGTCGCGTTAGCCGCGCGACGGCGCCTCAAGGAAATGGGAATCCGCCTCGCGCTCGGCGCGCGAAAGGCAGACGTCTATCGGGCGATGGTCGCGCCGAATGCGCGGCCGGTCACGATCGGTCTCGTGGTGGGTGCGGTTCTGGCGACGATGGCCGCGATCGAGTCGGATCGGCTGCTGGCGCAGGAGTTCCCCGTCAAGCTCGTCGATCCGATCGCGTTCGTCGTTGCGGCGCTCATTTTGGCGGCGGCGGTCGCACTCGCCATGCTGGTGCCGGCGCGGCGAGCGACGACGGTCGACCCGGCACTCGTGCTCCGGCAGGACTAGCAGGGCAAGAATCGGGGTTCAATAGAACAGAGGGTTTTTGGTTCTAAACGCCGCACAACTTGCGCGCCCGTTCGATCCGCGCCACAGGCGGGCCCAATTTGTCGAGCCGCTCCATCGAGCGAATCGTTCCGATCACGGCGTTCGTCGGTTTGCCGCCGCCACGATTCATGACGATCGCCTGATCGATGGCGTAGTCAAAGCTCAGGCTCGTCGTGCGAATGGCGTTCTGTGCCGCGCGCATCGCGCTGTCACGTTGCGCTTCGGTGAGGCCGCTGGGCGGTGGGAACTGCGGAACGCCGCGTTGCTCGTTGTAGCGCGCCAAGTGTCCCGCGGAATCGAACATGAGCGTTATCGCGGTCCGCCGGTCCTTCCGGCTCGGGAACGCCGCGCTCACGGTCGTGACGCCGGAGCCCGGGATCTTGCCGGTGAAGCACTCTCCGCCTGAGTCGACTGGCGGGACCTCCGGCACGAACGCGGCCAACGCGGCGGCACCGCCCTGCGGAGAAAACGATTCGCTCGCAGTGATTCGCATGCGCACGAGCGTGTCACTCGGCTTCGCTTGCGCCCTCGCGCGCGACGTGTCGGCGGTGGACGCAGTTGGTGACGGCGAGGCGTTCGGCTTCGCCTTCGTCGAACACGCGGCGACACCGAGCACCGCGCCGGCGAACAGCGCGATCGTCCGCTTCCCGTTCGTCATGGCTTGCTCGGATTGCGCACCTGCATCGAGACGTCGCGGCAGCCCGGCCCCTTGGGCGACGCGGCGACGGTGAGCGTCAAATCAATCGGCGCACCCGTCGAGTCGCGACGCATGAAGGTTCGACCGACGGTCGCCAGTGCGGGGCCGGTCGCCGTCCATCCCGAATCCTGGAGTTGACGAGCGTAGTGCTCGAGAACCAGATCCGGAGATAGCGTTGTCCGGAGATAGTTCTGCGTGCCGGACGACCCGTTGTAGTTCGGAAAGCAAGCGTTCGGCGCGGTGGTCGCCTCTCCCGTGATCGGCGGATCGTAAAGCGTGGGGAACATCGGCCGGTTCGCCGGCATCTCCGGACGAGGCGGCGGATTGCAGGTGGTATACGCCGTCGGACCGACGAGGGTCGAGAGTCGGAGCGTGACGTTGGTCGCGCCGCCGCGCGCCGGTGCGGCCGAGACGATCAACGTCCCATCGTCGCGGCAGAGAGTCGTACGCGTGGTGGGACCGGTCTGGAGGAATTGCGGCGACATTGTGGCCGGCCGAAAGCCACCTCCGTACACAGGAGGAGGCGGCGGGTTCTTCCAGCCGTGGGCGAGGAGCGCTGTCTTGAGCTCGGAGACTGCGACGTCGGGCGCGGTACGCACGTTATAGATGCCGACGACTGTGCTGCCGAGGCTGGCCGATCCAAGTACGCGCGCTTCGGACGGGACGGCGATACGAGTCGTGAACCACTCTGGCAATGAACCGACGAGGAGGATCGGTTCGCCGCCGAGGCCGCCGGAGGCAATGAGTGCGGTGGCCAGCTCGACGGGGATGGAGTCGGGGGTGGCGAGGCGGCGTGGCTCTTGGGCTAGGGTCCTGGTGGAGGCGACGAGACACAAGGCGAGCAGCCCTGGCGTCAGGCGAGCAGAGGTCGTCATAGGGGGTTTACACAAAGTTCGTGCGTGCGAGCGCGATTGGTCGTCTGGTGGACGATCACGCAACCGCGTGGCCCCGTCGGCATCGACCGGAATCAAGGCGGCAGATGGACGAATTAGGGCGAGGTGCTGCTTCCTGTCAATTCTCGCGTGGAATCGCGAGCCGCCTCGCCGCCCCGCGCTTGCCGACAGTTGTCGTATTTAGTAGTTTGCATTGCAAACCAGTATGCGGGTCGCGTCTCGCCGGCGCGCCGAGGAGAGACATGCGACTCCAGCCGGGGCAGTTCGCCGTTCCGTTTACCGCTAAGGCGATCGACGGCACGGCAATATCACTGAACCAGTTTGCGGGCAGGCCGCTGTTGTTGATGTTCTTTCGCTACGCGTCGTGTCCGATGTGCAACCTGCATCTTCGAGATTTCGCCAAGGACTATGCGGGGCTGCGTGCACGAGGCCTCGCTGTCGTGGCTTTCTTTCACTCTCCGGCGGACGCGATCCGAGCACACGCCGGCGGCCGGCGGTACCCCTTCCCTCTGGTAAGCGATCCCGACTTTCGGGTCTACCGACTGTACGCCGTGGAGACATCGTGGCCGCGGCTGCTTCTTTCGATCGTCAAGCCGGGCTTCTACGTCAGTTTTGTTCGATCGCTCATTTACGGCTTCTGGGGAGGAGCCGCCTGGCAGATGGCGAAAATGCCGGCGGATTTTCTCGTTGGGCCCGACGGCCGACTCGTCGCGGCGCACTACGGCCGCGACATCGGAGATCACCTGCCGATTGCGCGGCTTCATATGCTTCTGGACGGACTATGACACCGATGACCGCCGATCGATTGCGCCGGATTCACGACGTCACCGACAACTTCTTCTTCTGGCAAGGGCTGCGCTGGATTCCGTTGGGCACCGCCATGTTGGCGTACGCGTTCATGCGCTCGGTGGACTTCTCGACGGCGTCCGACGCGCGCGAGTGGATCGCGCTGTCCTTGTTCGCTCTTGCACTCTGGTTGTCGACCTCGGTCCTCGGCCGCTACTACGCGCGACACTTTGGACGCGTACGGGGTGACGCATCGAGGCATGTGGTACGCACGTCGGTCAAGTGGTTCCTCGTCTACCCCGCGATCGTCGTCGCCATGCTGGTCGACCTCGAGCTTGTGCCGCCCCTGATTGTCAGCGGTCTGGCCTACGCGCTGGCGATCGAGGCCTACCGGCAATCCACGGGCGGCGGCCGCGCGCACTACACCGCCTTCGCGATCGGTCTCGTCGCCTTTTCAATCCTTCCCCTCTTTGGCGCGGCGCCGGTCGGCAGATCCGGACTGACGCCGCTGATCGGCATCATTGGCCTCATTTACATTGTGGGCGGTGTTCTCGATCATCGCGAGCTCGTTCGTGTTCTGGCGCCAATCGAGGAGGAACGGCATGTCGCGTCCGTTTGAGGAGCTCGCCGACCTGGATCGTCTTATCCACGAACCGGCTCGGCTGGCGATTCTCACCGCGCTCGCAGCGTGCAAGGCCGCTGATTTTCTCTACCTTCAGCGCCTCACGGGGCTCAGCAAGGGCAACCTCTCGAGCCACCTCTCGAAGCTGGAAAACGCCGAGCTGGTGACGGTAGAAAAGGAATTCGTCGACAAGATTCCGAACACCCGGATCAGCATCACGAAGGCCGGCAGGGCGGCAGTCGAGCGGCATTGGAAGCGCCTGGATCAACTTCGACAGGCTTCGCTCGAGTGGGCGCCCGACGCCTCCGGTTAGGCTGCCGCAGGCTCAATGAATCCGGCGACTCGCCGCACCGATGATCTCCTCGCGGTCGCCGCGCGCGATTGCCGAGCTGATTTCGGTATCGCTGAGCCCCGCGATTCGACCGAGGATCTGAAGGGCGAAACCGGCATGCCCAAGGTTTTGCCACCGCCCCATCTCGATTAGAGAAGGCATCGCTCGTTCCGCGATCATCCGGAGGAGTTTCGGATCTCGCGGGCGAGTGAGCTCGGCCAGGAGGAACAACGCTTTGTTCCGATCCGTCCACACCAACGAATTCAAGAGATCGATAAACGGTACCGGCGACACGACAATCCCCAGCTCGGGGTTTGCCCTCGCGAATTTTGCAATGACGGCGAGTGCGCGAATCGCGTTGTTTCGAACCGTCTCTTCCGGATCGTACACCGCTACCATCAGATCTTGCACCACGACGCGTTTGTCGGCGGCATACCCCATCACCTCGGCGGCCATCGCCCGATCCTTCGGGTCGCGCGCGTCGCTTAACGCCTTCTTCAGCAAACCGAGATGACGCGCCGCGAGGACCACCAGCCCTTCCTGAATGCGCCGTCCCGCCGAGTCGCGCATCAGCGCGTGTCCCCTCGAATCGTCCTCCTCCATCATCCCCGTCGCCATTGCCGCCTCGCGCGCGGCGGCCAGCGCGTCCTCGGCATCGATGATGTCCGGGGTGAGATGGACGTCGCCATTCGGCGCCTTTCGAAAGGAAATCGCCGATGAGGTGTCGTCCAACACGCCAACGTACATGATCGTCTTGCCGGCCAGGCAGCAATTGGCATCGACCCACACATCGTGTACGCCGGGCAGGGCTTTGAGCCGCATCTTGGCCGCCGACATCGTGCTTCGTGTAACCGCATCGCCAACGCGTAAGCCGCTCGCTTGACGGATCTGATCGACCGGATGCCGGCGCGCGCCGTAGACGTCAATAAAGCCGACCGGTGGCATCTGAGCCGCAGCGTGGTGCGGCGCGAACGAGCCAATCAGCGTGATGCGCCAAACGAGGGCGCGGTATGCGCCGGTCCTAACTCTAGACTCGGGCTTCCGGTGCATCGATCTCAGCCACCGCGCAACGCCTCCGTCGGATTGACCGCCGCCGCGCGCCGAGCGGGAATCCAGCTCGCCGCCAGCGCCACGAACAACAGCACGGCGCAGGTCACAGCCAGGATCAGCGGATCGGTCGGGCTCACGTCGAACAATAGCGATCGCATGAATCGCGTCACGCCGATCGCCACCAACGTACCGATCACGACCCCGATCCCGGCGAGGCCTACTCCCTTCCGTGAGATCATTCGGCGCACCTCGGCCGGCGGCGCGCCGAGTGCCATCCGCACGCCGATCTCCCGCCGCTGGAGGCTGACGCCGTACGCCATCACACCGTAGATCCCGACTGCCCCGAGCACGAGCGCCAATGCACTGGCGATCGCCAGGAGGAGCAGCATCTCTCGTGCGCGCGCCGACGCCGCGCGCACGATATCGTGCAACGGCCGCTCTCCGTACGTCGGCAGCGACGGATCGAGTGCGTGGACGATGTCGCGAATCGCGCTAGTGGTCGCTCCACCCGGCCCCGACGCGCGCGCGATCACCGCGAGATAAGACGGGACGGAGACGTTAGAGTCCGCCGGCGTTTTGCCGGCGCCCGGATCGAGATCAGCCGACACGATCGGCAGATACACGATGTCATTCGCCGGCTTGTCGAGCGCGTCGTAGTGAGCGTCACCAACTTCGCCCACGATCGTGAACCATGGCCCGTTGATGCCGGGTCGGACGCGCTTGCCGAGCGGACTCTCATCCTTCCAATAGCGCTTGGCGAACGCACGGCTCACGATCGCTTCGAGCGTCGCGCGCTTCGGGTCCTGC
>DATLPC010000092.1:0-25551 GCA_035535975.1 Gemmatimonadaceae bacterium
GGGCCGGCGGTTCGTATCTGTCACGGACAACAGCACGGATATCCGCGGATCGGCGCGGAGACGGCGTGACAGGTCGTGAAATGGAAACGTCGAAATGTTCCAGAAATTTTTGTGAAGCGTGTCCGCAAACATCCGCGTCCCTGAATCGTGAATTTGGACAACACTCGAGCGATTCACGCCGAAATTGCGTTTCCGCGCTCCGAAAAAATGGCTCGTGATGCGAATCACCCATTGAATTAACGCGTGCAGTCACTAACCTTGGCTGCACGCTCTACCGTGTAGCACGAGAAGGCATTCAACCGAAGTGTGACGCGCGCGCGTTGACGTCAGTTGAGTACCCGCGCGCCCCCGGTGGATGTAAAGCAGGACTGCGCTGAGGCGGCCGCGCGAGCTGAAGTCGAGCCGACCACGTGTGTTGTCCGTGTGCCACCGCTCTTTCAACAATCGATCCGATCGTTCGCGGTCTTTCGCACGCCCATAGGCGTTGCCAAGGGCGCGCGGCGGCGTTTGCACCAAACCCCTATGAGGTCACTCATGATGAAAGCGTTCCAAACGTGGAGTGTGGGCAAGAGCCTGCGTGCCACGCTTGCCGTTTTGGCGCTGGTCGCGTTGCCCGCCGCGGCGCGCGCTCAGGCTACGATCACCGGCAAGGTTACCGCGGCCGGCCAGCCGCTCGTCGACGCGCGCGTCCTCGTGCGCGGCACGAACCTGACGACCAACACCAACGCCGCCGGCGAGTACACGCTCCGCAACGTGCCCGCGGGCCCGCAAGCGCTCGAGATGCTTCGTGTCGGCTACCGCGCGCAGAACGCGACTGTGACGTTGACGGCGGGTCAGACGAAGGAAGTGAACTTCACGACCGAAGCCGCGGTCATCGTACTCAACGAGATCGTGACGACCGCCACGGGCCAGCAGCGCCGCGTGGAGCTCGGGAACGCGATCGGCGGCGTCGGCGACGTGTCCAAGCGCGTCGAAGAGTCGCAGGTCAAGAACGTCGCCGACTTGCTCGTCGCCAAGGCCGCCGGCGTGTCGGTGCTGCCTGGCAACGAGACCGGCTCGAGCCCGGTCGTTCGCATCCGCGGCACCAACTCGCTCTCGCTGTCCAACGCACCGATCTACGTCGTCGACGGCGTCCGGATGATCTCGAGCTCCGTCGGCGTCGCCACGGGCGGCACGACGACCAGCTTCGTCAACGACCTCAATCCCGACGACATCGAAGACATCGAGATCGTGAAAGGCCCCTCCGCCGCCACCTTATATGGTACGGATGCGGCCAACGGCGTCATCGTCATCACCACGAAGAAGGGCCGCGCCGGCAGCACGCGCTGGTCGTACTACGGTGAGCGCGGCGTCGTCAGCGATCGCAACAAGTACGCGGACCAGTACGCGGTGTTCGGGAAGAACGCGGCCGGCGCCACCACGCGCTGCGTCCTCGAGACGATCGCGAACAAGACCTGCTTCCCCGACAGCACGACGTCGTTCAACCCGATGAAGGATCCGGAGCTGTCTCCGATCGGCACCGGTCATCGCGATTCGTACGGGACGAGCGTTTCCGGCGGGTCCGATGCCGTTCGCTTTTTCGTCAGCGGGGATCTCGAGAACGAGATCGGCCCGATCAAGATGCCGGCGTTCGCGCGCGCGTTCCTCGACTCCGTCGGCGACCCGGCGAAAGACCACGAGATCTATCCCGAAGCGTTCCAGCGCCAGACGGTTCGCGCGAACATCAACGCCGCGCTGAGCCCGACGTTCGACCTCGGCGTCACCTCCGCCTGGACGAACCGCAATCAGCGGCTTCCGCAGACCGACAACAACACGGTCTCGATCTTCGCGACGGCGCTCAAGAATCCGGGTTTCCGTCCTTCGGCGATCTGCCGCACGAATTCCGCGGCGTGCCTCGGCTACTCGCCAATCGGCTCGCTCGGTGAGGATCTCCGCGGCTACGCCAACTACATGCCGGCGCAGACCTTCCAGGACAAGCTCCAGGAAGGCGTGCAGCGCTTCAATGGAAGCCTCGACGCCAATTGGCGTCCGTACGCGTGGATGCAGAACTCGGGCAGCGTCGGCGTCGACGTCGCCTCACGCGACGATTGGGAGCTCTGCAAGCTGAGCCAGTGCCCGAACTCCGGCACCACGCGCCAGGGCTTTGTCTCCGACCAGCATTCGATCAATCGCAACTTCTCGGCGAAGCTCGTCAGCAACGGTTCCTGGCAGGCGGCGCAGTGGGCCAACCTCAAGACCACGGTCGGCGCCGACTACGTGAACACCGAGAGCGACTTCACCGCGTCGAGCGGCACGCAGCTGCCGCCGGGCGCGCAGAACGTCGGACAGGCCGCGGTGAAGAACGGCTCGAATCAGCTCCAGACGGCGAACAAGACGCTCGGTCTCTACGTGCAGGAGCAGGCGGGCTTGCGCGATCGTCTCTTCTTGACCGCGGCCGTGCGTTCGGACCAGAACAGCGCGTTCGGTACGCAGTTCCAGCGCGTGTTCTATCCGAAGCTCAGCGCCTCGTACCTGATCTCCGACGAGAGCTTCTTCCCGAAGTTCGCCTGGCTCGATCAACTCCGGCTGCGCACGGCCTACGGTGCCTCCGGCGTTCAGCCGGGCGCCACGACCGCGCTCCAGACCTTCTCCGCGATCACGCGCACCGCGAACGCGACGACGCCCGGCAATGCGACCGGCACCGATCTCCCCGGTCTCGCCATGAACGCGCTCGGCAATCCGAACCTCAAGCCGGAGACGTCGTCCGAGCTCGAGGGCGGGTTCGAGTCGCGCCTGTTCAACAACCGCGCGACCGTCGACTTCACCTACTATTACAAGAAGACGAAGGACGCGCTGATCGCGCTGCCGATCGCCGCGTCGGCCGCGCCGTCGGCGACGACGGTAACGGGCAACTACGGCTCAATCATGAACAAGGGCGTCGAAGCCGTGGTGAACGTCACCGTCGTGGATAGCCGGAAGTTCGGCTGGGACATGACGTGGAACGGCTCCCACACCACGAACAAGATTCTGTCGCTCGGCGTCGACGCGAACGGCAAGGCGAATCCGACGATCGGAACGGGCACGACGCGTGACTCGATCGGCCTCCCGGCGAACGGCTGGTTCTTCAAGCCGTACACCTACGCCGACAAGAACGGCGACAACCTGATCGACGACAGCGAAGTGACCGTGAGCTCGGCCGATCAGTACATGGGCTACTCGCAGCCGCGCGACATTCTCTCGATCCAGAACGGCTTCGACTTCTTCGGCAAGAAGCTGCGCCTCACCGGATTGCTCGACTACAAGGGCGGGTTCAGCATCCTGAACCAGACGGTCCAGTTCTACTGTTCGAACCAGCCGACGTGCTACGAGGAGACCAACACGAGCACTCCGCTCTGGCGTCAGGCGCGGGTCATCGCGCAGCGGTACACGAGCACCAAGACGCAGGTGGGCTACCTCGAGAACGGTCAGTTCTGGCGGCTGCGTGAAGTGTCGGCGATTCTCTCGCTGCCCCAGCAGCTCGCTGCTCGCGCGCGCGCCAAGGATGCGAGCCTCGTGTTCGCCGCGCGCAACCTGCACATCTGGACGAAGTACACCGGCACCGATCCGGAGTCGAACTACAACACCGGTGACGTGCAGACGGATTTCGAGACGGCCGCGCCGCCCTCGTACTTCACCGTCCGCCTCAATCTCCACTTCTAAGCGTTACTGAGGATTATTTGATGAAGCGATATCAGCCACGCGTCCGGGCGGCTCTTGCCGCCGGCGCGGCCGGCCTCGGATTGATGCTCGGCGGCTGCAACGTGAAGGACGAGCTCCTCGCGCCGCAGCAGCCCGGCGTCATCAACCCGGGTGACGTGCAAAACCCGACCGCCGCCGAGGGTCTCTACATCGGCGCCGTCGGCAACTTCAAGAACGCGCTCGTCGGCGGCAGTTCGAACACGGAAACCATCTGGCAGTTCGCCGGCCTGATGACCGACGAGTTCAAGTCCGCCGACACGTTCTCGCAGCGCAACGACGCGGACCAGCGCGCCACGCAGACGAACGACGCCCAGCTTTCGCCGATCTACACCTCGCTGCAGCAGGCGCGCGGCTACTCGCGCACCGCGCTTCAGTATCTCCGCCAATACGAGCCGACCACCTCGAACACGCATCAAGCCGAGATGCTGTTCACCATCGCCTTCGCCGAAATGCAGCTCGGCGAGGATTTCTGCAACGGCATCGCGCTCGGTGAGACGGTGAACGGCGTGTGGAACTACACGGCGCCGCTCGCGACGAAGGACGTTTTCACCGCGGCGCTCGCCCGCGTTGACTCGGGTCTCGCGCTCGCGACGGCGACAGACCCCGCGACGGTGCAGGTGAAGAACGCGCTGCTCATCACCAAGGGCCGCCTCCAGGTCGACCTCGCGCAGTTCGCCGCGGCCGCCGCCACGGTGGCGTCGGTTCCGGTCGGCTTCCAGTACGCCGGCGCCTACTCGCAGACCACCAACGACAACGGCTGGTGGATCATGACGACGAGCAGCAAGCGCTACACCGTCGGCGACAGCGTCGACGCGGCGGGCAGAATCGACAACGCGATTCCATTCGTCTCGGCGAAGGATCCGCGCGTGCCGACGACGGCGAACGGCAAGGGCTTCGACACGACGACGCCGTTCGTCGGCCAGAGCATCTGGGGCCGCGATGATCCGATCGCGATCGTCGATGGTCTCGACGGCCAGCTGATCCAGGCCGAAGCGAAGCTGAGCGCG
This sequence comes from Gemmatimonadaceae bacterium, assembly GCA_035535975.1. Taxonomy (GTDB): domain Bacteria; phylum Gemmatimonadota; class Gemmatimonadetes; order Gemmatimonadales; family Gemmatimonadaceae; genus JAQBQB01. The sequence continues at coordinate 4,725 of DATLPC010000092.1, forward strand.
GACGATTTCGCCGGCATGACGGCGACCCTCAACGCGCTCCGCGCCACGCCGCCGGCGCAGGGCATCTTCAAGCCGGCAGGCACGCTCGCTCCGCTCGCCGCTCCGACCACGAAGGACGCGGCGGTGTCGTTGTTCTTCCGTGAGAAGGCCTTCTGGACGTTCGGCCGAGGCCAGCGCCTCGGCGATCTCCGCCGCCTCGTACGCCAATACGGCCGCACGCAGGACAAGGCGTATCCGAGTGGTACGTTCTTCAAGAACGGCTCGTACGGCACGCGCGTCGCGTTCCCGGTGCCGGATCGCGACAAGGCGAACCCGCAGTTCTCGGGTTGCATCGACACGAACGCATAACTCGGCGACTCGGCGACTCGGCGACCGGCGCTTCGACCGCGGAGATTCGACGATCCAGCCAGCCATTTGGCCCGTTGCTCTCGATCATGAGGGCAACGGGCCATCGTGTTTTTACCCTCCGACATATCTTGTCCACACCAAACCGCCCGAGATCGGGTCTTATTTGGTGACATGAGCGGAACTCGAGTTGCCGGCATCGGCGCATAAGTGCGGTCAGCACACGCGGAGTTCGAAGAGATCGTTCGCGCCGCGCAAGCGGGAGACGAACGGGCGTTCGCAGCCCTCGTCGCGCGCTTTCAGGATCTCGCCGTGGCCTATGCCACGTCGCTCCTCCGCGACTATCATCTTGCCGAGGATGCCGCGCAGGAAGCTTTCCTCGATGCGTATCGTGCGCTGCCCGAACTGCGTGAGCCGGCTGCCTTCGCGGCCTGGTTTCGGCGGATCGTGTACAAGCATTGCGACCGCGTTCTGCGTCGTACCACGGGAGAGCTCACCAGCCTGGATTCGGCCGCCGACGTCGTCGCGCACGAGCTTTTGCCGGACGAAGCGCTCGAGCGACGGGAGCTGCGTCGCGCGCTCGACCGCGTCGTCGCGACGCTCGGCGAAGCAGAACGTGAGGTCGTTCTGCTTTACTACATGGGCGATCAGTCGCAGGCGGCCATCGCCGAGTTCATCGGCGTCACAGCGAACGCCGTCAAGACGCGGCTCTATTCAGCGCGGCAGGCGCTGCGTGCTCAGATGAGCGACCTCGAGAAGCATCTCGATCGGGCACGCCCGTCTGCCGACCGCAGGTTCGCCGAGGCCGTGCGACGCATGATTCAGCCGGAAGCGCTCAAGCAGCAGAAGCCCTGGCTGTGGTCGCCCGGGATCGGCGCCGACGTGTGGGAGATGTTCTGCGCGTCGATGGTCGGCGATCTCGAGACGGTGAAAGCGCTCGTCGAGAAGGATCCGTCGCTCGTCCGCTCACACTACGAGTACCGCACGCCGTTGTCGTTCGCGGTGCGCGAGAATCAGCTCGTCGTCGCCGAGTATTTGCTCGACCACGGCGCGGCGCTCGTGATGCTCGGCGATCCGATCGAGATGGCACGCGACCGCGGATACGCGGAGATGGTGGCCCTGCTCGAGCGAAAATACGCGGCGTTGCATCACGCGTCGCCCGTAGGCGAGCCGATCGCCGAATTGATCCGCGCCGGCGACCTGGCCGGTCTTCGCCACGCGCTGGATGCGGCGCCGGCGCTCCTCCATGCGGGTGACAGAAGCTCGAACCAGCCAATCCATTGGGCGGTGATGACCCGCCAGATCGAGATGATCGACGAGCTGCTCTCCCGCGGCGCGGACATCGACGCGGCGCGTCTCGACGGAGCGCGGCCGATCCATCTCACGAACGGCGACTATTCGTTCCGCGGCTGGCGCGACGTCCTCCGCAAAGTGCCGACGCCCGACGATGTCTACCGGCATCTGCTCGCGCGCGGTGCGTACGTCGACGCCTGGATGGCGGCGCGGACCGGCGATATCGCGCGGGTTCGGGAGCTGACCGACGCGGACCCCACGCTCGTCAACCGAAACAACGAGTACAACTCCTACTACGCCGGCAGCGGCTCGTTGTTGAGGAACGCGGCGACAGGCGGTCACCTCGACATCGTAAAGCTGCTGCTCGAGCGCGGCGCCGACCCGAACTTTCCGCAAGAGGGGATCGCGCCGCACGGGGGCGCGCTGTACGCCGCGGTCGGGCGCGACGACTACGAGATGGCCAAGCTGCTGCTCGACCACGGGGCGTATCCCAATCCCCCGGTGGAAAGCTCGGCCGACGCCGTGTGGATCGCCATTCGTGACGGCAACAAGCGCATGCTGCAGCTGCTCGCGTCGTACGGTGCCGTGTGGGACATTCCGATCGAGCTCAAAGGCGGCCTTCGCTACGAGGAGATCGTCGCGACGGGCCTCGTACGGCCGATGAAGATCCTCGCGTACTACGGCGACGTCCGGGCGGCGCAACCGCTGATCGAGGCAAACCCGAAGCTCGCCGACGACGACGAAGCGTTGAAATACGCGGCGGAGCAGGGGCGTGAGGAGTTCGTCCGGCTTCTCTTACGGTATAGCCCGGACACGGCGCGACGTGTGACGGTGTCCAAGCCGCGCCGCATGGCCGAGCTGCTCTTTGGGCACGGCATGGATCCGAACCGGCCGAACTGGTTTCGCATTACGCCGCTGCATCGGTTCGCCCGCGAGGGCGATGTCGAGAGCGCGGCTGTTTTCCTCGACCACGGCGCCGATCTCGAGGCGATAGACGGGGAGCGCGACTCGACGCCCCTCGCCTGGGCCGCGATGGATGGACAGATCCGGATGGTGAAGTTCCTGCTTCGTCGCGGCGCTCGATCGACGCCGGCGAGCGGCCCTCCGTGGGCGAAGCCGATCGAGTGGGCGCGTCGACGCGGCCATGACGATATCGCGAAGATTCTCGCCGAACACGAGCGATCGGGAACAGCGCCGCGCGGAACGGTTGCCGAGTACGGAGTGCTCGCCGACGACCTGATGAACGCGTATGCGGGAGACGAGCAAGCGCTCGCCCGCATCATTCGCCACTTTCGGATCGAGCGTCCGCTTACCTGGGATCGGCCGCCGGTCGCCGAGCAGGTTGCCCGCCTGCGTCGCTCCATTCGAGAGCGTCTCGCCAACGCCGGGCGCCCAATCGCCGACGGAAACACGCTCTCCGCCGACGACGCGCGGTTCCTGATCGCCCGGTCCGAGGGATTTACGGACTGGCCGTCGCTCGCGGCGTCAGCAGATTAGGGGTGCTGGGAACCCCTTTCTTGCCTGGAGCGTCTGCCGTGTCTCTGCCCGCACATCGCTCTCTCGCCCTGTGTCTTCTGTCTGTCGTCGCGCTGTCCGCCGAAAGCCTCGCGCAGACGTCGGTGGTCCTTCCCGGTCCGTCGGGTCGCGCACGCACAAAGTTCGAGATACGCATTCCCGCCTCCGTGCGAGGCGAGCCGCTCACGGGGCGCGTCTATGCGATCTTCAGCACCGACAGCGCGCGTGAGCCGCGCGCGCTGGTCGGTCGCGTCGGGGCGCCGCTCTTCGGACGCGACGTCGAGCACCTCTTGCCCGGCGCGCCCGCCATCATCGACGGCACCGACCTGGGAACTCCCGTCTTCGACATCGCGGACATTCCCGCCGGCGACTACTGGGTACAGCCCTTCGTCAACGTCTACTCGGAGTTCAAGCGCGCCGACGGACACACGGTGTGGATGCACGACGACCAGTGGGAAGGACAAAACTGGCCGCGTTCGCCGGGCAACATCTACGGCGCGCCGCAGAAGGTCCATTTCGATCCGAAGGCGGCCACCGTCGTCAAGCTCGTCGCCGATAAAGTCATTCCGCCGATCCAGGTTCCCGCGGACAACGAATACGTCCAGCGATTCAAGTTCCAGAGCCCGTCGCTCACCAAGTTCTGGGGACGGCCCATATACGTCGGCGCAACCGTACTTCTGCCGCGCGACTACAAGACGTCCACCATCAGCTATCCGGTGAATTACATCCAAGGCCACTTCGGCTTGGGCGCGCCGTACGGCTTCGACGCGACACCCGGTGGCGGCGGTCGCGGCGCGTCGGTGCAGTTTCGCGAGGCGTGGCTGTCCGACAATTTCCCGCGGCTCATCGCCGTGACTTTCCAGCACCCAACGCCATACTTCGACGATTCGTACGCCGTGAACAGCGTGAACGTGGGCCCGTACGGCGACGCGATCATGAATGAGCTGATCCCCGAGGTCGAGAAGCGCTTTCGCATCATCAGGGAGCCGTGGGCGCGATGGCTCTCGGGCGGGTCGACGGGCGGATGGGAATCACTCGCCCTTCAGATCTTCCACCCCGACTTCTTCGGCGGTACGTGGTCCTCGTGCCCCGACCCCGTCACGTTCACCGACGTCGAAGGCGTAAACATGTACAAGGACGCGAACGCGTTCTACAAGCAGTACAGCCAGTGGCAGCTCACGCCGACGGTGAATTCGCGCGAAGTGAACGGAGAGATCCGGCAGACGGCGCAGCAGCGCTACTGGATGGAGCTCGTCAACGGCACGCACGGCCGCTCGGGGACCGGACAGCAGGACATCTGGGAGGCCGTCTTCGGACCGATCGGCGCCGACGGCTACTTCAAGCCCGCCGTCGACTCACGGACCGGCGTGATCGATCACACCGTGACGCAGTATTGGCGCGACAACTACGACCTGTTGCGCTACCTGCAAAAGAACTGGAGCACGGTCGGGCCGAAGCTGGTGGACAAGATCCATATCTACGTCGGCAACATGGACAGCTTCTTCCTCGATCGCGCGACGCGCGAGCTCGAAGCGTGGATGAAGACGACGACGAATCCTCACTACGAGGGCTATTTCGTCTATGGCGACCAGAAGCCCCATTGCTGGAGCGGCCCGGGTACGAGCGCCGACCGCTTGAGAGAAATGGCGGAGTATGGTCTGCGAAAGATGCCGGCAGGGACGACGACCCCGTGGTGGAAGTACTAAATTTCACTGGACCGAGCAGCATAGACGCCATTTCACGTCACGACCTTCATGCCCTCCGCTTCGCCTGCCGCACGCGCCACTCGACACAGCGAGCGAAAAGCGCGCGAACACCGCGACTTTCTCGCCATTCCGGATTTCACGACGGACGAGCTCTACGGTCTGTTCGACCTGGCCGAGCGCATGCGCGACGGCTCGTACGACCAGAAGCCGCTCAAGGGCAAGACGCTCGCGATGATCTTCATGAAGTCGAGCACTCGAACGCGCGTATCGTTCGAAGTCGGGACCTATCAGCTCGGCGGGCACGCGCTCTTTCTGTCGCCGCGCGATGTGCAGCTTGGGCGCGGCGAACCGATCGCCGATACCGCGCGCGTGCTCTCGCGCTACGTGGATGGGATCATGATTCGCACCTTCGCCCACCAGGACATCGAGGAGCTCGCGAAGTACGCCGACGTGCCGGTGATCAACGGTCTCACCGATCTATTGCATCCCTGCCAGGTGCTCGCCGATTTGCTCACGGCGCGCGCGGAGTTCGGGAAGATCGACAAGCTGAAGGTCGCGTGGATCGGGGACGGCAACAACATGGCGAACTCGTGGATCAACGCCGCGTATCGCTTCGGCTTCGACCTCGACATCGCGTGTCCGGAAGGCTACGAACCCGCCGATCATCTTCTCGAGCGCGCGCAGAAGCACGCCAAGGTCCGCATCGTGCGCGATCCCGCGGAGGCGGCAGAGGGCGCGCACGTCGTCAACACCGATGTGTGGGCGTCGATGGGGCAGGAGGATGAGCAGAAGCAGCGTGAGCGAGCGTTCAAAGGTTTTACCGTGAGCAAGAAGCTCATGTCTGGCGCTGATAAGAAAGCGATCTTCTTGCATTGTCTTCCCGCGCACAGAGGGGAGGAAGTCTCGGCCGACGTGATCGATGGACCTCAGAGTCGCGTCTGGGACGAAGCGGAGAACCGGCTCCATGTCCAAAAGGCGATCATGGCGGCGTTGATGGGGAAGGATTCGCTGGCGTCCTGATCGCGACGGCTGTGGTCTCTGGCGGCGAAACTTGACAACGTCGGCTGAAATAGCTATCATAGCAATCATTGCTCTAACCACTATACCGGGAGAGGTCATGGACGCCGTTCGAATCATTACTGCCGAAGAGCTCGTAGACGCGGTTCGCGAGCGAGACATCGATGAGTTCTGGAACGTTCTCACTGCCGACTACTTCGGCGGCGAGTTGATTCCTGGCTCACGCTGGGTACCGTTGGATACGGTTGGACGGGAGGCGAGCGCGAGGAAACTCGACAAGGACGCTCGCATCGTTGTGTACTGCAGTGGCACCAGCTGTCCGAACAGCCGCGATGCAGCGACGAAACTGGCGACGCTCGGATTCAGCAACGTTCGGCTGTTCGAGGGAGGCTTGGAAGCATGGGCGGCGAGTGGCCGCGGCGTCGAGGTCCTTCGTCGGACAGCGGCGTGAAACGCCCGAGACACACGGCCTGCCGCGCTCGTCGTCCGGGCCGTGTGCGCCCGCACTAACGAGTATCACCAGGAGCTTGTCGTGAAACGCACGTCGGTGCAGTCGGAGATCAGGCAAAGTCGACCCTTCCGCTCCAAGAAGCAGGAGGCGACCATCGCGCTGCTGCGCACGGCGTCCGTCATCGGCCGTGCGCTCGCGCGCGTGCTGGAGCCGTGGAAGTTGAGTTTGGCCCAGTACAACGCGTTGCGGATCATACGCGGCGCCGGCACCGGAGGCATCGCGACGCTGGCGATTCGAGAGCGCATGATCGAAGAGGGAACGACCATCACGAGGATCCTCGACCGCCTCGAGGAGGCGGGCTATATCGAGCGTGAGCGCTCTACGCCCGATCGCCGGCAGGTCGTGTGTCGAACCACCGCGGCGGGTGCAAAGCTGCTCGACAAGATCGATCCGCTCATCGACGCCGCCGACGAAGAGGCGGTGTCAACGCTCGACACGCGCGAGCTTGGGCAGTTCATCGACCTGCTGGACACGATTCGCGCCGCGAACGCCGAGCGTGGGGCGCCGAGGACGATGGTCAGGTCGAGCCAATAGAAGGCTCGGACCACAAATCGTCGGTGTGACGCCGGACACGGTGAGACGGCCCGGAGACATCTAGAGTCCTGCGCCGCCCGCGACCCAGGCCTCCGATGTAGGCGCCTCCAGCCTAGGCGGCGTTCCTCGTTCCCCCCGCGAGGTCGCCAATGCATTGCGACTATCTCCGCATCAGTGCGGGCGCGCTTGCGCTCGCCATCGTCGCTTGTACCGAGTCGAACCCTCCGCCAACCGCCGCATTGCAACGTCCCGCGCCCGCGGGTCACGCCTCCGCGGAGGACGACGAAGTGGCGCTCGACGTTCCGCTCGCCGGACTGACCGCCGCTCAACTCGACCGATTCAATCGCGGTCGCGTCGTGTTCTCCCGCGTCTTCGACGCACAGAGCGGATTGGGTCCCTCGTTCAATTCCGCTGCCTGTGCGAACTGCCACGAAGAGCCGTCGGTCGGCGGGTTTGGCGACGATCTCGACGAGGATGTCGAGACCCACGTCTCGGTCACGACGGCCACCGGCTGCTCAGACCTCTCGGCGTTCGGCGGCGCCGTGATCCAGCACCACACCACGGACCTCTTTCAGCACTACTATCCCGGCTACGTCGCGGAGGCGATTCCCGCCGAAGCGTTGGGTCACGTTGCGCATCGGACCACGCCGGCGCTGTTCGGCTTTGGATTGCTGGAGGCGATCCCGGCCAGCACCATCATTGCCTTAGCGGATCAAAACGCGGCGAAGGGCGGTCCGGTGAAGGGGCGCGCCAACGTTGCGAACGGACAGCTGCTCCGATTCGGCAGAAAGGCGACCGATGCCACGTTACTCGGGTTCAATGCTGGCGCGTTCCAAAATGAAATGGGCGTCACGACCAATCTTGCGTTGGCCGAGCAATCGCTTTCGGGCGTATCGCCATTTCCCTTCGACGGCACGATCGATCCGGTTGCCAGCGCGGAACTGAGCGATGACGATCTGGCTCTGGCCACTGATTTCGTCCGATTCCTCAGTCCTCCGGCGCAAGCAAGGGGCACTGTGCAATCGAACGACGGCAGCCAGCTGTTCTTGTCGATCGGGTGCGCGAGCTGTCACGTGCCGATGCTACGAACGGGACCGTCGTCGATCGCGGCGCTCAACAACGTGAAAGTGCAAGCCTTCACCGACCTGCTTCTCCATGATATGGGGGCGGGTTTGGCCGACATCTGCCGCGGAACCGCCGGGCCGTCGGAGTTCCGCACGGAACCTTTGATGGGCCTGCGATTCAGGACGCATTACCTCCACGACGCGCGCTCGACCACGCTCGAGGACGCGATCGCGCAGCACGGCGGTGAGGCAGCGACCGCTCGCGATGCCTTCAGCGGTCTCAAAGCGAATCAGCGGGCCGCGCTCATTGCCTACCTGAACACGCTTTAGACTCGTCTACTTCTTTTTTCGCGGATCGTCCGCAGGGCTCACGTAGGTCATCGCGAATGGGCCCTGCGAGCGAACGCTGACCTCGGTGGCGACCGGCGCAATCGCGAAATGATGCATTTTCGCCGCGATCGATCCGGTATCGCCCGGCGCCAGCTTCATGGTTTTCGTGGCGTCAAGAACGTCGCCGGTGCCGGCGAGAAACTGTCCGCTAATGACGCGGACGTGTTCGGCGGTCGGATGCCAGTGTGGCGGGATCTTGTAGTCGGCGGGAAAGAACAGCCGTACGACGAACTCGCCGCTCTTCGTCGGGTCTCCCTTTTCGACGGCCATTTTGGCGCCCGCGGGGAACGCATCTGGCGCGGGGGCCCATTGGAGTGCTTTCTCCGCCTTCGCCGCTCCGGGCTTCTTCGCTTGTGCAAGCGCGGACCCTGGCGCTGCGACCGCGCCGACGAGGGTTGTCGCTACCCCAAGCAGAACGAACCGGCTGACACTTGGTCCCATGGGCCCCCGACTCAAGAAACGGTGAATCTGAGAAACCAAAAGGCGTCGAACACTTACCCTAAGGTCTAATAGAAGTCGTCGTCCGCGCGGGGATCATCAGGCTTGTGCCCGCCATTGAGGTTGGAGTCGTATGGCAGCGCAGGACGCCCGCCGAAACCTGACAACGGACTTTCAGCGCTCGTGGGTCGGCATCGTCGACGACGATCCGTCCCTCCGCGCGGCGCTCGCGCGCGCCCTTCGCGTGAATGGGATTCGCGTCGAGACCTTCGGATCCGCCGAGGAGTTTCTCCAACGCCGGGTGGCGGGGGACCCCGAATGCATCGTCCTCGACGTCCACCTCGGGGGATTGAGCGGATTCGATCTTCAGGATCTGCTCGAGGCTGGAGGGAACGCGCCGCCGATCATTTTTATCACCGCGCACGAAGATATGCTCGCCGAGCGCGCCCGGTCTGGCGGAGCGTTCGGCTATTTGCGAAAGCCGTTCGAGACGCAGGCGCTGATTGCGCTCCTTCGCCAACATCTGACCGACGCGGAGTGAGCGCCACCGCCATGACTGCACGCCCGCACTCCTGCGCGCGGCACGCGTGGATCGTCTGCTCGCTCGTGATCGGCGCGCTCGCCGCGCCCGCCTCGAATACGGTCGCGCAAGGACCAACCACCGCCGCGATCGGCGGACGAATTCTCGACGGTGATGGAGTCGGCATCTCCGGCGCCGAGGTGGTGGTCAAGAACGAGGCGACGGGCATCGCCATGCGCGCGACCTCCCGGGGCGAGGGCCGGTTCCTCTTGAGTGGACTCGAGGTCGGGGGCCCGTACTCCGTCATCGTCCGGCGAATCGGGTCACCGGTGCGAACCAAGTCCGGCTTGTTCCTCAGTCTCGGCCAACAGCTGCAGGTGGACATACGGCTCGAGCAAGCGCCGGTGACGCTCGAGGCGGTGGAGACGCGAGCGAGGGAGCGAGTATTCTCTCGCGTGCACACGGGCGCCGAGACGCTGCTTTCGGATTCTCTCATTCACCAGATGCCGGTCATCAACCGCGATCTGTACGACCTCGCGCGACTGGCGCCGCAAACGTCCACTTGGTTCGCCATCACGGCGTCGGGCGCCAATCCGCGTGTCAACAGCATCCAGATCGACGGCATCCGCGATCAGACGTTGGCGAGCAACCTTGCCGCGGGCGCGCTGTATGGCGGCAAGGTCATGCCGCTGGACGCGGTCAAAGAGTATCAGGTCCAGTTCTCACCATTCGACGTTCGTCACGGTGGTTTTGCCGGCGCGGGCGTGAATGTCGTGACAAAGAGCGGCACCAATGACGTGCACGGGAGCGCGTTCGCGTTCGGGACGAACGAGCAACTTGGCCCGGACGTTCCGCTCATTCGAGGCACGCGGTACGAGAAGCAGCAGTTCGGCCTGTCTGTCGGTGGCCCGATAATTCGTGACCGACTGTTGTTCTTCGTGGCGTCCGACATCCAGCGACGCCGGATCCCGGCGCTGGGGCCGTACGTGGACGCCGAACGGGGCGGCGAATCCATGGTTCCGGTGGGGTCCGCCGATGTCGCGCGCTTCCAACAGTTGCTCGCCGCACGCGGTCTCGACGCCGGATCGGCGGGGGCGGTGACGAATGAAAATCCGTCGGCCAGCGTGTTCGTCCGCCTCGACGCGCCCGTCGCCCGCTGGAACAGCCGCGTCAGCGTGCGCGGCACGTACGGCTACGGCGACAGCTCGATTTTCGCGCGGCCGACGATGCTGGCGCCGACCAACTGCCCCACGGACGCGTGCTTCCCGCTCTCGTCGCTCCAGCACTCGCGCTGGATCGAGAAGCGTTCGGCGGCGGTGCAGCTCATCTCGAATCTGCCAGACGCGACGTACAATGAGCTGCTCCTCGGCTTCACTGGCACTGTTTCCGGTTTTCGGCCGACGGTCAAGCAGCCGCTCATCCTCGTCAGCGTTCCAGGCACGGGCGGCTCTTCGGCGACACTGCAATCCGGAACGCACGAGATCGCAACCGGACAGCGCAACACGAACTGGAGCGGCGAGATCACAGACAATGTCTCGTTTGCCGTCGGAGCACATCGATTCACGACCGGTCTGTCCACGCAGTTGTTCGATCTCCACGCGTTTCAACTGCGCGGCGGGTTCGGCGTGTGGGAGTTTGGCAGTCTCGACTCGCTGCAGCTCGGAATGGCTTCGCGATACCGCGTCACTCGCGATACGGGAAGTGTCACGGCCGCGCATGGGATGTATAACTCTCTCTATGCAGGCGACGAGTGGGACGCGTCGTCGCGGTTGTCGCTCACCTTTGGTCTGCGGTCGGACATCCCGATGCTCCGGGGCCGCCCGCCGTACGTGGCCGCTGTCGACTCGATCTTCCATGTCCGCACCGATCGCGTCCCGTCGAGCACGATCCAGTGGTCGCCGCGCGTCGGGTTCAATGCCGATCTGACCCGAAGTGGTGGTTCTTCCACCCAACTACGCGGGGGGGCCGGTCTGTTCGCCGGGACGCCTCCTTTGTTCTGGCTCTTCGGCGGCTTTTCCGCCTATGGGCTCGCCGCGCGCACGCTGCAGTGTGGCGCGTCGGCGACCGATGCCGGGCCGGCGCCCGCCTTCAACCCCGACTACAGAAATCCGCCATCGGCCTGCGCGGGCGGCCAGACGTTCGCCGCGTCAGCCTCGAACGGCGAGATCGACGTCATCGATCCCGCGCTGCGCTTCCCGCAGGTGTTTCGCGCGTCGCTCGCCGTCGATCGCACGCTGCCACTCGGTGTCGTGGGAACGATCGAAGGGATGTATACGCGATCCGCGCAGTCGGTCTTCTACACCGGGATCAACCTCGGCGAACCCGTCGCGTTCGATCACGACGGCCGCCTGATGTACGGCACGATCGCTTCGAGCGGGATCGCGAGTCCCCGGCGCCTCGCGTCACGGCTTGGTGACGTCGTCTCGATTCGGAATCAATCGAGAGACTACGCGTATGACGTGACCGGCGAGCTTCGCAAAGCGGGTCGTTTCGCCGATGTAACGGCATCGATGAGCTACAGCCGCACGCGCGACGTCCAGAGTCCGCGTCCGGCGAGCGCGCTGTTGATCGACGATTGGCGGTTCGCGCGACCGGTCGTTGGGCGTGAAGACGACGTGGCCCTCACGACGTCCGACTACGACCAACCCCTCCGCCTTCGCGCGTCCGGAACAGTGCATTCGCCGTGGCAGCGACGGCGAACCGATCTGTCCTTCTACTACGTCGGCGGTTCTGGGCTGCCGTACACGTACGTCGCGGGAGGAGCGGGCGGTCGCGGTGATCTCAATGCCGACGGCGCGGTCGGCAACGACCCGGTCTATATCCCGCGCGCGGCGAGCGACACAACGGAGATCAGGTTCACCGGCACGGCCGACCAGGTCGCGGCGCAGCAAGCGGCATTCGACCGGTTCATCGACACGGCGCCCTGTTTGAGCCGACAGCGTGGGCGAATCATGGCGCGGAACAGCTGTCGCACGCCGTGGATGAATCTGGCGAATCTCGCCGTCCGCCAGACGCTGTCGGAGAAGTCCGCACAGGCTTTGGCGGTCGAGCTCCAAGTATTCAATGTTTTGAATCTGCTCAACCCGCGCTGGGGCCGGGTGCAGTTGCCAACCGGAGCGCTCCCGACGACGAGCAACCAGGTCACGTTGCTGTCTCAGACAGGCGAAACGACCGGTGCGCAGCCGATGTACCGCTTCGACACGTCGATGCGTCGGTACAGTTCCGAGAATTACGACACCTATTATCAGATTCAACTCGCAGTGAAATACACTTTCTAGATACTCTCGTGGCGGCAAGACGCGCGGTTCGACAGTCCCTGATTACCGCGACGACGATCCTCATCGCCGCCGTGGCGCCGAGCGCTATCGCGCAACGTCCGACGCGCGTTCTATTGTTGTTCCAGCAACAGGCGGAGACGGCGCCGATGGTGGAGTTCATCCAGCCCTTACGGCGCGAGGTGCTCCGCGGTCTAAAAGACCCGGCGGAGTTCTACCAGGAGTCGCTCGACCTCGATCGTTTTGCCGGCCGCGAGCGCTGGTCGGAGCTCAAAACTTTCTTGGAGAACAAGTACCGCGGTTTTGGGATCGACGTCGTCGTGCCGGTCGGCGGCCGGGCGTTGCAATTCGCCACCGATCAACTGGCCGACGTTCTCCCCGGCGTTCCGATCGTGTTCGCGCTCTGCGCGGCTCCGCAGACCGATCCGGCGACACTGCCGCCAAACGTCACGGGCCGGCTCGGAGTTGCATCGCGATTCGCGCCGACCTTCGACATGGCGCGACGTCTTCAGCCGAATGCGGAGCAGGTCGTGATCATCGGCGGCTCGGGCGACGCTGAGTCGTCGGCGGTCAATGCCGCGCTGGATGCCGTTTCCGGGACAGAAAAGACGTTTCGCGTGTCTCTGCTCGTCGGGCTATCGCTCGACACGTTGCTCACGAGGCTGCACCGGCTTCCACGCCGCTCGATCGTCCTGTTCGCCAACTTCAGGCGAGACGCGTTGGGGCAGGTGTTCGAGCCGCTCGACCTCATCGGCACGATGGCGCATGCGTCGGCCGCGCCGATCTACACGCAGCTGTATAGCTACGTCGGCGAAGGTGTTGTCGGCGGCTGGGTCATAAAATTCGACGACGAAGGCGCGCGCACGGGTCGGCTGATCCGTCGTGTCCTCGGGCGTCGTCCTGGCGAGCCGATGCCGGCGGTGGAGCTGCTCGCCAAAACTTTCGTGGCCGACTGGCGCGCGCTGAGGCGCTGGGGCCTCGACGAAAGCCGACTCCCGCCCGGCACAGAAGTGTTGTTCCGCGAGCCGTCGTTGTGGACGCGCTACCGGACCGCGGTCCTCGTGACGCTCGTCGTTTTTGCCATGCTGTTGGGGTTGATCGGTTTGTTGCTCGTCGAGCGACAGCGTCGGAAGCGCGCGCAGATGGCATTGCAGGAGCAATCGGCGTATGAGCAAACCATCGCACGGCTGACGACGGACGCGGTCCGGCACGCTCCCGACGACGCGCCGCAGGCGCTCGAGGACGCATTGGCCCGCATTGCCGAATATGCGGGCGCGCGTTCGGCGACGCTCATACAGTGTCCGGATACCGCGGTGGGTACCCCGGTGCGGTTGGCCTGGGCGGTTCCGACGAATGGCTGGTCTCGTCACCTACGATCACCGGGCTCGCCGCTACCGGAAACCACGAAGGCGACGCGCCTCGAGATTCCGCTCGTCGCCGACGGAGCGCCGGTTGGAACGCTCGAGCTCCACCGCGATGACGGCGGCGGGTGGCCGGCGACGCTCATTCGCCGCCTGGAGTCGGCCGGCGAAGTCATCGCCAGCGCGATGGCGCGATCGCGGGCAATCCGGACGGTCCGCCGCGGGGAGGAGCTCAACCGAGCGGTGCTTGCCTCGATCAGCACTCTCATCGCGATCATCGATAAGAACGGCACGATCATCCGCGTGAATGCGGCGTGGAGGCGGGTCGCGACGGCCGGGGTTGGGGACGCCGCGCGCGAGTCGTTCGTCGGATCGAACTATCTCGATGAATGCCGAAATGCCGAGCTTCGCGGCTGCGATGTGGCGCGTGAGGTCCGCTACGGAATCGAGGGCGTCCTGGAGCGCCGGGCATGGCCATTCCGGTACGAGTATCGTTGCGCGGATCCTAAGGAGCGATGGTACGAGCTGTTCGTCGATCAGCTTCAGCTGTCCGAGGGTGGCGCGATCATTACGCATCTCGATATCACCGACCGTCGCCTCGCCGAGCGCCGCGCCGAGGAGACGCGGCGCCAAGTCGCTCACATGGGACGCATGGCGTTCGTCGGCGAGCTCGCGGCGACGATCTCGCACGAACTTCGGCAGCCGCTCGCCGCGATTCGCGTCAACGCGGAGGCGGGCGCTCAGCTGCTCGCGGCCAACCCCGCGGATGCGTCGGAAGCCCGCGAGATCTTCCAGAACATCGTCGCCGACGACGCCCGCGCGGTGGAATTGATCGAGAGTGTTCGAAAGCTCCTACGCAAGGAAACCGCCGCCGTGGCGACGGTGGATCTCAACAAGGTCTGTCGCGACGCCGTTCGGCTGTTGCAGCACGACGCCGTGCTGCGCGGCACGAAGTTGGAGCTGGTGCTCGCATCGGAACCGCCGCTGGTGACGGGGGACGGCGTTCAGCTTCAGCAAGTCGTCCTGAATCTCGCGCTCAACGGGCTCGAAGCGGCCGGTGCGTCGCCGAGCGAGCGTTCGGTCGTCGTCGCGACAGAGTGCGGCGGGGACCATGTCGACTTGTTGGTGCGCGACAGCGGTCCGGGGATTCCAAGCGGCGTCCAGCCGCATCTCTTCGAATCGTTCTTCTCGACCAAGACAGAGGGACTGGGATTGGGTCTGGTCATTGTTCGCTCGATCGTCGAGCGACACAACGGGCGTGTGCTTGTCGAGAACGCCCCGACCGGCGGCGCCGTTTTCCGAGTGCGCTTCCCGGCGGCCGCCGGCACGCCGGCGTTGCCGGATCGCCACGCTACAAACGAAAAACAACGGCGATAGGACCGACCGCGCTATCGCCGGCGACCGACCACGTTCACCGTAGCTGCAACGATTGGACTGTGGCTCAACGTTGCGGCTACATTCCGGTCTCGCACACTCGACACGATGACTCAGGCAATCAGCGTAATCCCGGTTGGACAGATGGCGCCCGCGTTCACCGCCCCCGATGACCGTGGCGCTCCAACATCCCTCGCCGACTTCCGCGGGAGATTCGTCGTCCTCTTCTTTTATCCGAAAGACGACACCCCTGGCTGAACGATCGAAGCGTGCTCCTTTCGGGACACGCTCCCTCGGTTCGAGGGACTCGACGCGGTCGTCCTCGGTGTGAGCCCAGACTCGCCGAAGTCGCACACCAAGTTCAAAGAGAAATATCAGCTGCCGTACACGCTGATCGCCGACCAGGATCACTCGATCGCGGAGGCGTACGGCGTCTGGGGGGAGAAGATGAATTTCGGGCGCAAGTACATGGGTGTATTGCGCACGACGTACATCATCGACCCCGACGGTCGCATAGCGCGGGTGTTCGAGAAGGTGAAGCCCGAAAACCACGCGGAAGAAGTGGCGGAGGCACTGAACGTGCTCAACAACGCGCGACGCTCTCGTTGAACCGTTGACCCCCCCCACGACGGCCCTGGATATGGACGCTACCGACAAGAATCGCGACAACGAAGTACCACTCGAGAAAAAGCTCGACGATCTCTACGCGCTCATCGATGGGATCGAGACGGCGATGCTCACGACTCGTCGCCGTGACGGCGCGCTTGTGTCGCGCGCGATGCAGACCCAGCGGCGAACCGCGGGCGCGGACCTGTGGTTCATGACGAACGCCGAGTCGGAGAAGTTCGAAGAGCTGGCGATCGACCCGCACGTCAACGTCGCCTACTATCGGGATCGGACGCGCGAGTGGGTGAGCGTGAGCGGGCACGCCATCCTCAGCAAAGATCGCGACCTGATCGATTCCTTGTACAAGCCCGATTGGAAGGCCTGGCTCGGCGACGAGGGCGACGGCAAGCGCGACGGTAGTCCGCACGACCCACGAATCGCGCTGATCCTCGTCGAGGCGGAGAGCGTCGTCTACTCGAAGAACAATCGCTCGATGCCACTCGCGCTTTTCCAGGTCGTGAAGGGGATGGTGACTGGAGAGCCGCCCAAGGTCGCCGATCTGCGCGAAATCGGCGCGAACGAGCTTCGCCACGCCCCGCGCGGCGACGTGCCCTAAAGAATCGATTTCGACGCTCGGCCGTCGCTCGCGGTGAACAGCACCGTGCGGCGACGGCCGCCGTCATTTGTCTGAAGAATGTTCACTTGATCGCGGTAGGCGTCGAACAGCGTCGAGTAGCTGACTCGAATGCCTTTCAACGAGTGAATGGTCGGCGCGCGCACCGTGACCCACACCAGGTCGCCGGTGCGTCGGGCACCGGACCATACGAGCGGCACAGCCCGGCCATTCGAGTCCTCAATGAGGACCGTCGCCGCGACGTACGAGGCGATATCCGGATCCGCGATGGCGAAGTCCACTGGCCGCGCCTTTCCGGCATGGCGCGCCACCGCGGCCGAGAAGTCGTCGATGAACGCGCGAAGGGTGATGCGAAGCGCGCCGTCGGCGCCGATCGATACGTCGGCGAGCGTCGTATGCAGGGGATGCGCCGATGAGCGTGCCGGACTGGCCGCTATTGCCAATGACGCCGCGGCAACGGCAAGGAGACCTCTTGTCACCACGGCGCCCGCTCCACCGCCCATCGCGCCGCGACGACCAGCACAACTGACGACACGACAATCGCCCGCGCCCGCGCCGGCCCCGCGGCCAGCAGTCGCGACGGACGCGCCATCGCGATCATGCGGTCAATGACGAAGAAAGCACTGAACGTGAGGATGAGCACGCAGATCTGGCCCAGTTCGATTCCCACGTTGAAGCCGAAAAGGGGCAGGGCGATCCGCTCGACGAACAGAGAGCGCAGGTAGTTGGCGAACCCCGCGCCGTGCACGAGACCGAACACGCCGGCCAACACTGGTCGATACCGCCGGGTGGCGAACGGCCTGACGTGGTCACGTACGAGGAGATTCTCGATTCCGGTGGCGACGATCGTGATCGGGATCAAAAATTCGATCAGGGCGGGCCTGATCGTCAGCACGTTCGTGACCGCCAGCGCCAGGGTCAGCGAGTGGCCGACCGTGAATGCCGTCGCGACCCACAAACACTCGCGCCAATCGCGGAAGCGGTAGATCGCCGCCAGCGCCAGCAAGAACAAGATGTGGTCGGCGCCGCGCAGGTCCGTGATGTGGTGAAACCCTAGTTGCAGATAAGCCGCGAGCTCTGACATGGCCCTCCTCCCGAACTGACGGTGCGAGCGGCAACCGCCGCGTCGATGGCTTGGGCGTGGCGAGACAACTGCGGATCTTCCGTGTGCTGAGCGAGCGCCTTTTGCATGGCGACACGTGCTTCGGCGTCACGCCCCTGTCGATGCAGCGCCCAGGCGAGCAGGTCGTAGCCGTACACGTCGTGCCGTGTGCGAAGCTCTTCTCGCGTTTTAAGGAGAACGCGCTCCGCGTCCTGGGGAGTGCCGTGGTCGAGGATGAACAATCCCCATGCGCGGTGGATCGGGCCGGGCTGCTCGAGCGCGCTCGCCGTCATGGCGCGCGCGTACTGCGCGGCCTGTCCTGAATCGCCAAGCGCGAGGTATGCGTCGCTGATCGTTCCCAGCGTCGCGGGATCGAGTTGAACCGCCACTGCCTGATTCCCGAAGTCGATTGCCCGCTGCCAGTGGCGGCGTGCGCTCTCGAGGCGGGCCAGTCCGCCGAGGACCCGATAGTCGTCCGGAAAGACGCGCAACCCTCGCAGGAAGGACGCTTCTGCTGAATCGAGATGGCCCGTTCGCAGCTCGAGCTCACCGAGCCGATAGTGGAACCACGCGATCTGCTCTTTCGGCAAATCGTCGCGTCGGTCGACGCGCGCTATCGCGGCGTGCAGCAGGCGTCGCGCCGCGTCGGCATGGCCGGTCAATTCGCGCCATCGGGCGACGCGCGCCGCCACGGTGAATTGGTCGCTGTCGAAGTGGAGCAACGCAAAGTGGCGCGCCGCCGCGTCGTAGTCTCCCAGCTCGAGCTCGATCTCACCGAGTAACGCGACGTGATTCGTATTCCCCGGCTCCAACGAATCCGCTTGCTCCGCCACGCGGTGCGCCCCCACGAAGTCGTGACGCGCCAGGAGCGCCGAGGCCAGCAGCCAGAACGTCTGCCCGTTGTGCGCGGTGCGAAGGCCGAGCGACTGTCGGGCCGCCCGCTCGGCGCGTTCGTAGTCCGGGAAGCTGCCCGACGTGCGGGCTCGCTGTAGATAGAGACTGGCCAGCTGGGACCGGTCGCTGGCGCTCGCCGTGTCCTCGCCGGCGCGCCGCTCGTAGAACGCAATGTCGAGATCACGGATCTCGCCTTCAGTCCTCGTTGGAACCGACGCAGCCGCGCGCGGTGCGCGATGACGTATTCGCCCAACCGCCCATAGCATCCCGAGGCCGAGTGCGGTGACGGTAAGCAGCATCAATCGAGATTGTCTCATCATGCCCTCGTGGTGCCGCGTCCTCGCTCCGCCGTGGAACGAGGACGCGGCCAATGATCACGTGTGCGGCGCGGCCAGATACGGGAACGTCGAGGAAAAGGCAGCGTCGTTTGCCGAGACGTTGTCCGTGCACAACGGAAGCGTGAAGGGCGGACACAACGCGCCGGCCGGGGTGAGGAACGAGCTGAAGATCGCCGTCAACCCGAGGTCGACGACATCGTCCGTGAGCTTGCGTCCACCCCAGCCGTTCGCCAACGCCCAGCTCAACCAACCCGCCGTATTAGGATTCTTGGACGGGTCGACAACGAGCATGTCGGGATACAGCACGCTTCCCAACGTCGTTGCCAGCGCGGCCGGACGTCCGAAGCTCGTGATGAACGCCTCGGTCTGCGGACGGAACGTCGCCGTGTTGTACGGCTGTGTGCGATTGTACGCGCCGTGATTGGCCTTGGCGATCGTCACTTCGCTGACCAGCGGATTGCCAAGAAAATCTGTCTGGTCGTAGATCGTGCTGTCGTCGTTCTCGTCGCCCTGAGCGTCGTCGTTGCCGACGTCGCGGCTCGCGACGGTGGGCGCGACGATGGATCGGGACGAGTCGTTCGTGCGGTCGCTGCAGCCGGTCAGCCCAGTGGTGATGCCGAGGGCGAGCGCGGCGAGCCAGAGACGCGCGTCAGTCTTCCACATATGAATGTGCTCCTGAAGCGAGATGAGTGAGTGAGGCGTCAGTTGGATCGCGCGCGGCTCGTCGTGCCCCAGACGCCGAACGCCGACGGATGCTGCGGGTCGCGCTCGAGCATGCTCACCGGGAGCTCGATGACGATCGCCATGTCGTTGAAACCGCGGACGTAGTCGAGCGCCTGGCCCGCCGGGCGGAACGAGCCCGCGCTCGGCGTCGACGGCAGTTGCGACAGTGGTCCCGTCACCGGTTTGCGGTCCGGGATGATGCGGAAGAATTGCTCGAGGTCGATGAAGAAGGGATCGTCGCGCGGTCCGGTGAAGACCTGGATTCCGTCGCTCGACCCGAGGACTTCGTTCACCGGACCCGAGATCGCCTTACGTCCGCCGACGAGGGTATTCGCCGGACCGGTCTGTCGCGGCGCGACCGGACCACGCACCGTCACGCGCTGATGGGCGGCTTTCCCGGTGAACGTCACTTGGAACACCAGATCCTCGATGCCGTCGCGATCGTTGTCGATTTTGATCTGATACAGCTCTTGGTCCTTCGTGCCGAACGCGAAGCTCGGGGTGTTCGCCGGCGTGATCGGAGACGACGTGCCCAACACGAGCGCGATGCGGCCCGGCGTCGCGGCGGGGAAGGCGTAGACATCGTTGACGTCGTATCGCGGACTGAGCTCGACTTCGGGTGTGTCTTGGTGGTCGGACGCGCGCAGCCGTCGAACGGTGGTGAGCGCGGCGACCAACCCGACTGCGGCGAGCGCGGCCGCGGGCAGCCCTCGCCTGAAAATCCATGTCGTCATACGCAACCCCTCGGGTGTAAGTGGGAGCGGCCGCGGACCACACTGGCCCGCTCAGCTCCACGGGGTTACGCCACGAGGGGCGAATCGGATTTCTTTGCGCGCGCGCGCTACTTGCTGCCGCTCGCCGGAGCGCCCGTCGTCGAGAAGATGCCCGGGGTTGTGCTGAGCGTCCGCGCGGCGAACACCCCCGCCAAGATCCCGCCAAAGGTCAGGATGGTCCGAACGCGATCGACGGACCGCACACTGACGGTGAGCGCGCCGCGCGTCGGCACGTCGATCGGCTCGTATTGCAGGAACTCCTCCGGGCCGACGGCGCGCGCGATCTGGGTGACAGCCAACCTGATGCGATCCCGGTCGACGGACATCACGCGGCCGTCGAGCGACGTCGCGTTTGGACCGATCGCGCCGGCGAGCGAGCTCGAGGCCTCGCTGGTCAAGACGACGTGCACGGTC
>DATLPC010000093.1:0-37934 GCA_035535975.1 Gemmatimonadaceae bacterium
CGTCCCGGAGGACCCGGTGCGGTAGCCGTCCACCACTCGCATTCGGCCGAGCATTCGGCCCAGACGCGAAGGCGGTCGTCGCCTTGTGCTGCCCTCGCGACGACGACGTCGCCCGCCGGAGCGCGTTGCACGACGGCGTCGCGGACGAAGTCGAAACCGTCTTCGATCCCGTCGCCCCCGCGGAGTGGCTCGTGAAGCGGACCGCCGGCGCCGAGTACGATCTCGAGTCCAACGTGGAGTGGCAGGTCGAAGACCACGTCACCCGGCGCTGTCCATTCAACCGTGTCGATCGCGTAGTCCGGCGTCACGACGACGGTCCGCGTCGCGTCGACGCCGGCGGCGATTGTTGCAGTCGCACGCGTCCAGCCGAAATCGCCCTGCTCCGCGTGTGCGACCAACACTCCGTCCGTCGGCCGTTGCGATCGTCCGTCCACGAGCGGCGCGTTGTGGGCGAGCGTGCTCCGATACCAGTGGAGCGAGCGGTCGGTGTAGGATCCGGTCCCGAAGTCGTCCAGCCAGCGAGTCTCGCCATCGACGAGAAGGAGATTGAGGCGATCCGGATGTCCGTGGCCACCGCCGGAATGACCGTAGTCGAGTGCGACATAGACGCGCGCCGAGTCCCGGCGCGACACGGCAATCCCCTGCCCCTCGAGAAGTGCGGACTGCGGTTCGGCTCCCGCCAACGGAGGAAGTTCAGCGCGCGCGAAGAGCAGCGCGCGCCAGCCGAGATCAGCGCGGTTGAGCGCTGACGGTGGCGCATTTCGCTCGACGTCCGCGGACGACGTGGAACGACCGGTGTCGCGGCGCGGAATATCGTCGGCGTAGAGGCGGGACAGCGCCGCGTGGAGCGCCGGGTCGTCGCGGCGGGCCAGTCCGAGCTCGCAATGCTCGGCGATTCGCCATTGCCTGAGCGATATCGCGTACTGCGAGTCGCGCCGCGACGGCAGCGTGAGGTCCGGCAATGCAGTCAGGAATGGAGTCGAAAAGCCGAGCTGAAAGCGATCTACATCGGCCGCCGCGAGCGGAATGCCGGCCCGTTCCGCCATGGAGACGCCGTACCAGAGGCCGCGGTGGGCGAAAAGATGGTAATTCTCACCCTCATACCACGATCCATCGACGAGCAGCCCGTTTCGCAAATGGTATTTCAGGCCGGACGCTCCATGTACCGCCCTCTCGGCTGCGTCATCGTCACCGAGAAGACGAGCCGCGGCGAGCAGCGCGGCGTCGTTCCAAACCTGGCGATTCGATGCGCCCTCGTCGTAGTCGGCGATCAGCGCCCGGCTCGGCTCGACGATGCGGTCTCTCACGGTTTCGACGAGACGCGGATCGCGCGCCGACATCATGTCCGCCGCGATGCAGATCTGGAGCAGCCAGATCGACTCGAGATACGTACTGAAAAAGAGGCGCGTCGGGCCGAGGACGTTGTCGGCGTTGGGATAGGTGAGATATCGCTCGACGTAGCCGGCGAGGATTTGGCGAGCGAGGTCCGCCAACCGCGGATCGTCGCGGGCCGATGAGAGGAGAGCGGCGTGGACGGCACGCTCGGCGAGCCAGAGCTGGGCCCAGTAGACCCAGAAGCAGTCGTGCAGCGCGCCGCGCTCCGTGCGTCCGCATCGCAAACAGGTATGCTCGTGCGGCGAGTACGGATCGAAAATGAGCAGCTCGCCGTCGTCGGGGCACCGGCCGCCCTCACGTGAGAGAAGAGCTTTCTCGCGCGGGAAGTAGATCTCACGGTGCAACAGCGGCTCGAGCTCGGCGGCAAGCGAATCCGACAGCGGGCGGAGTGGGCCGTTCGCAATGGCGATCCGACGCGCGAACGACGCGTCATCGAGGAGGAGCTTCATCGCCGGGCGACTCGTTTCGTGCTGTCGCCGATCTGCCATTCACTCAACGTCACGAGCTCGCCGCGCAGATCCATCGAGACGTTTTGAAGCCGACGCGAGACGCCTTGGACACCGCGTGAATGGTAGATCCAGGCAACGGGCATCGAGTCGGCGAGCACCTGTTGAACGCGACGCCATACGGCGACTCGGGAGCTATCGTTCCCCGCCTCGCGCGCGCCGACGAACAGCGTGTCGAGCGGCAGCGAATGAAAACCGGCGTAGTCCAGTGCACCGCCACGCTGGCGGCTCTCGAACATCGACGCCAGAAACGCGAGCGAAACGTCGCCCGGTATTCCGGCGACGAGTGCGTCGAACTTCTTGTCGGACGCGCGCGCTTCGGTGAGAAACGCGCCGAGCTCCACCTGACGGATGTTGACCTGGATGCCGCGCGCCGCGAGATCGGCTTGGACCAGCTGCTCGAGCGCGTTGTCTCCGCTGCCGACGGTCAGAAGGTCGAACTCGAGAGGCCGTCCGCCGCGCGCGCGCCGACCGTTGGCTTGACGAATCCAGCCGGTGGCGTCAAGAAGCTTGTCGGCGGTGGCGGTGTCGTGCGCTAAACCTGCCGACAGGGCAAGCGGGCTCTCCGGAGGAACCGGGCCGGCGGCGGCGCGGCCGAATCCGGCGAGCGCCGCCCGCACGATGCGATCGCGGTCGATCGACAGCGAGACGGCGCGCCGCACACGCGCGTCGTCGAACGGAGATTTGCGAACGTTGAAGACGATGCCCGTCGTGAACAGAATCGGATAGTCGAGCACGCGCAACGACGCGTCGCGCGCCACGAGGTGCGCCATCGTCGGCGCGATCCCGGCGACGTCGAGCTCACCGCTGGCCAGTCCCGCAAACTTGGTCGTCGGCTCATCGACGACGGTGATGACCAAGCCGGCGAGTCGCGGCGGACCGCCGAGCGTCGGGGGAAAATCGTCGTTGCGGTGAAAGACCCAACTCGATCCCGCGCGGCGCTCGACAAATCGAAACGGCCCGTTGCCCACGGGGGCGAGGTTGAAGGCGGCGCGTTTCATCTCGCCATGCGCAACGGTTTGAAGCAGATGGGCGGGTACGATCGGCATCTCGCAGAAGACGGCAGGAAATGTCGGCTGGGCGTTTCGAAAATCGACGATGGCCGTCGTGTCATCGAGCGCGCGAACGCTGTCGATGCCCGCGAGATCCGCGACTCGCCAGAAGCCGGTCGCCGGATCGCGCGCCGCGTCGATCGTGAAGGCGACGTCACCGGCGGTCGTCGGCTTTCCGTCGTGCCAGCGCAGGCCGGGAACGAGATGCAACGTCAACGCCCGATGGTCGGCCGACCAATCCCACGCGCGGGCCGCGTACGGAACGGGGCGAAGCTCGGCGTCGTACTTGGCCAGCGTCACGAAGAGCGCGTACCGCTGGAGCTGCCGGGACAGCGAGTGAATCGTGACGAGCGGGTTCCCCGACTCGAGGTCCGTGCCCGACGCGTAGATCGCGACGTCTGAAGGACGTGGCGCGCTCCAGCAGCCAACCAGCGGGGCGTACGCGAGGGCGACGAGAGTTGACACGCGCACCCATCGATGCAGCTTCAACGCGTGCATCCTCCCGCCGTGCTTCGTCGGCTCGCCGGCGCGTTGCTGCTGCTCTGGCTGGTGCTTACGCTGACCTTCGCGCTCATCCGACTTGCTCCGGGTGATCCCGCGACGTTCCTCGTCCCGCCCTCGGCGACGCCCGCCGACGCCGCGCGACTTCGCGCGGAGCTCGGTTTGGACGACGCGATCGTGGTGCAATATGCGCGGTGGGCGATGCGGCTGCTGCACGGCGACCTGGGAGAAAGCTTCTCGCTGCACCAGCCGGTCGCCCGCGCGCTCGCCGACGCATTGCCGGTCTCGATCGGACTTGGCGCGGCGTCGCTGGCGTTGACCTTCCTGATCGGTGTGCCGATTGGCATGCTGCAAGCCGTGCGACGCGGCGGCGCGCTCGACACGTCGCTGACCGTAGCGACGACGCTCGCCTACGCCGCGCCGAGTTTCTGGCTCGCACTGGCGCTCGTCGCCGTATTCACCTACGGGGCCGCGTCGTGGGGATTACCGCCGCCGTTGCGGCTCCCCGCCTTCGGCCTGCGCGCGCCAGGACTCGAGCTGCACGGCATCGCGGCATTGGGCGATCTGGTCCGACATGCCATCCTTCCCGTAACGATTCTCACCGTGGTCGGCGCCGCGGGCATCGCGCGCTACGCGCGGTCGAGCATCGCGGATGTCCTCGGTCAGGATTTCGTGCGCAGTGCCTGGGCAAAGGGGGCGCACCCGCCGCGCGTGTATTTCCGGCACGTGCTGGCCACCGTGCTGCCGTCGCTGGTCGTCTTGTTCGCGCTGTCGCTGCCCGGCTTGGTGGCGGGGTCCATTTTCGTCGAAGCGGTGTTCGCGTGGCCGGGCATGGGGCGTCTCATGGTCGGGGCGATAATCGCGCGCGACTACCCGCTCGTGATGGGCGCGGCGGCGGTCTATGCCGCCATCGTCCTCCTGGCGAATTTGGCCGGCGATCTCGCGCTTCCGCTGGTCGACCCGCGGCGCCGCGAATGAGCTCGTCGCGCGACGCACGAATCGTCGCTCTCTCGACCGGACTGCTCGTCGCTCTGGCGGCGGCGGTCGTTCTCATTCCAATGCTCTCGAGGCAGGATCCGATTGCGATCGGGGACGTCCTCGCCCTTCGCCTACTGCCGCCCTTCTCGCGCGACTCCACAGGCGCGTTCCACCTGCTCGGCACCGATCGATTCGGTCGGGATCTCTTCGTGCGAATGATGCTCGCCGGTCGGATCTCGCTCGCCGTCGGAATCGTCGGATCGCTGTTCGCGGGAGCCGTGGGAACAGCGGTGGGCGCGGTGTCGGCGTGGCTTGGCGGATTCGTCGATCGCCTGGCGATGGCGATCTCCGACGCACTCCTCGCCCTGCCGAGGCTCGTACTGCTGCTCGTCTGCGCGGCACTCTGGCGACCCGGCCTGTTGACGGTCGTGCTCGTGCTGGTGCTCACCGGGTGGATGGGCGTGGCGCGACTCGTACGCGCGGAACTGCTCGGGATCAAGTCGCGTCCATTCGTCGACGCCGCCACGGCGCTCGGTGCGTCATCCAGCCGAGTGTTGTGGCGACACGCGCTTCCCAACTCGCTCGGTCCGGCAATCGTCGCGACGACGCTCGGCGTCGGCAACGCGATCCTACTCGAGAGCGGCCTCTCGTTCCTCGGGCTGGGGATTCAACCCCCTCGTCCGAGCTGGGGGAACATGATCGCCGGCGGGCGGGATCTGATTGTCGTCGCACCGTGGGTTGCCGTCGCGCCGGGGATCGCGCTCATCGCCACCGTGCTCGCCTGCACGCTGTTGGGCGACGCAATGCGCGACCGCCTCGCCGGGGAGACGGCCGGGACATTGCGCGAGCGCGCTTAACCCTCGGCTCAGCGAACGAGAATCGTCACGGTCGCGCGTGGCGTCGCGACAAACGCGACGCCAAACGCGGATGCCCGGAGCATCTCCGTCGGCGTCTCGTCGAGCCGGGCGAGGCACGCCGCCACGGGGGTGAATGGGAGGCGCCACAGCCCGTGCACCGTCTCCTCCGTGAGGTTGACGCAGCGCAGCACGAGCCACGGTCCGCCCTCACTCTGCTTGATCGCGCTCACGGCGAGCCCTTGTCCCTCGAGCGCGGGTCCAATCACGGGCGATGGTAGCTCGAGGGCCGATCGCAACGTTTCTCCTCGAAGCGGTAGCAGTACGTCTTCAGCGACGTGCTCGATCGCGTCGATCGTCGCGGCGTCGCGCGGACCGTGCAGATACACGCCGAATTCGGCGCTGAAGGGACCGATGCACTGAGCGCCCGGCGTCGGCGTAGGCCATCCGGCGTGCCCGGGTCGCTCCGCGATATCGTTTCGCGACAATTCGCCGACGGCTCGGACGAGAGTGACGGCGATGACGTCGTCGCGTGCCTCGTATTCGGCGAGGCCATCGCTCATCAGCGTCATTCCTCGTGTATCGCCGGCGACGGTCACATATCGATGGAGCGGCGCCGTCGGCGGCGCGCTCTCCATCGCGCGCTCTTCCTCGGTCGGTATGATCGGCGCGCGACGCACCGGCCCGAATGCAGCGTCTGCCCAGACATCTCCGTCGCGAACGTCGTGCTGAACCAGGACGCGAAGTCGGTGATTTCGATCGTGATTCTCGCCCTCGATCGAGATCCTGACGAACGACGCACCCGCGTCGAGCGAGACACGAACCGTGAGGTCCGCGATGGACCGCCGTTGGCGGCTCGAGGAGTCACCGACATGGAACCGCAGGGCGAACTCACCGCGGAGCGGTCCGCGATGGGTTCGTCGCACGCCGGCAAATCTGACGGTGCATTTTCGCGGACGAGGTCCAGGAGTGTACAGGTCGCCGACGTCGCTTTCGTCGACGAACGAAATGAGACCGGCGATGTCGCGGTCCCGGTGGACGTCGCGGAGTCTGATCGCGCCGCCGGCGCCGACGCTGATCTCGACACGTCCGTTGCTCATGCCCTTGGCGTCGACGTGCACCGGTTCAGCGGGATCCGCCCGGCGAACCGCACCGTCGCCGATCGCGTGTGCTTCGACGCCGTAGGGCGGCGCGTCGTCAACCCAGGCGAGCGCGTGAGTCACCACAACGAGGTCGTTGTCGGGGTAATGGCGCGCCGACTCCGTCCGCGAGTGTCTCACGTCGCGCTTTAGCACTTGCAGCTTTCCAAGCGTCGGCACCCGCGGCGGACGACGCGAAATTCCGTTGGCCCGCGCGCTCGGCTCGGGGGCGGAACCTGGTCCAACAGGAACGTGGGCGAGGAACTCTTCGATCTCGACGCGAGCGACACCGAAGCGCCGGCGGGCGGCTCGGTTTCTGAGCAACACGATGGGGCGCCACTGAGAAACGCTGACGCGAGCCCGCTCCGCATCGTGTCCGATCAAAGCCGCGATGGCTTCCTGTCGGATTCCGTTCGCTTGATTCAACGCCGATCGAAGACGCTCCTCCATCGCCACCGCGACCGCGTCGATCGAGCAGCCGCAGAGGGTGTCGTGCGGGTGCGCCTGGAGGAGTGTCTGCCAAGCGTAATGGATCAGCGCGCGCGCGTCGAAACCTTGCCGCGCCGCGAGAGCCGCCCACGGCTCGGCATCACGAACCAGTGCCCGTTCGACACGAGCGTTCCGCCGCTTCTCATGGGCGCGCGTGCCAAACGTGCCTTGAAGCGTCCAGGTGAAACCGTAGGAATCGCGGAGCTCACCCTCGACGACCGGGAGATTTCCGTCGGCTTGCGATGAGACCGCGGCGGCGAAGGCGCGCAGCGAACTTCGATGCGCACGGTCCGGAAGGGACGCGCGCCGCGCGGCGTCGATCGCCTCCCGATAGTCTCGTTGGCGGGCGTGGTGGTCGGCGCCGTTGGGCAGGAGCACGATTCCAGTCGAGGAACGCGGCGCGAGCTCGTCACGGATTCGTTCCCAGCGGGCCGCGGCCGCGGCGCCGTCGCTCGGGAGATGCGAGCCGAACTCGTAGCCGTCTCGCGGCAGGTGGTAGACGAGCGCCTCGTCCCCCGACGCGGCTCGCCAACGAAACGTGTCCCCTCGCGGCCAGCGCGAGCTGCCATAGCCGCGCCACAGAACGATGAGCGGCAGACCGAACCCTTCGGCGATGGCCGGCAAGGCGGCGGGATGACCAAACGAGTCCGGGCAATAGAGCACCGGCGGCGACGTGGCGCCGAACCTCGCGAGGAGCCTCCGGCCGGTGAGCAGATTGCGAACGATGGCTTCGCCGCTTGGAATCAATTCATCGGCGAGCACGTACCACGGGCCGGCCTCGAGACTTCCGTCATCGAGGAGGCTGGCCAGCGCGGGGGCGCGTTCCGGCCGTACGGCGAGATAGTCCTCGAGGACGATCGCCTGTCCATCGAGCAGGAAGCTTTCGCCGGGACCAGGTGGATCCTCGATCAGCTCATCGATCAGCGCGACGAGCCGCTGTCGAAATCGCTCGACGGGATGGTACCACTCGCGGTCCCAGTGGGTGTGTGAGACGATATGGGCGTCGAGCATGGAAGGCGGGCGGGTTCGAACAAGAGACAGCGCGACGCGCTGAATCTGAACCCAAAGCCCGCATCATTCCATCTCGGCGACTCGGCGGTGGGCGACTCGGCGACTCGGCGGTCGCTTTGCCGGCGATCGTCCACCGCTCAACCGCTCGGTCGCGCCGAGTCGGCGAGTCGCCGAGTCGCCGAGCCGTCAGACGACCGGCCGGCGCCCCGTAACCAAACGCGCGACGATCACGATCAACGCGATGACGAGCAGTATGTGAATCAGGCCACTCGTGACGTGAAACGCCAGAAAGCCAAGCGCCCACAGGATGATCAGAACGATGGCGAGTGTGATGAGCATGATGAGAGTCTCCCAAGTCCGTGTTGAGATGAACCCAACGTTCGGCCCGGCAGTAGGCAACAGTCGTACCTGACTGAGCCTCCTCTACGGAATCGGGGGACCCTCGTCGGGATCGCGATCGGCCAATCGCGGCCGATTTGCCGCGCGATCGGCAAGCGCCTCGCTCGGCCGATCGACACGCGCCATCCCGCCCTGTGCGCGAGACAGCGTGAGACTCGGCTTCGCGTTGTACAACACGCGCGCCACGAGAATCCGAGCCGCGCGTACGTCGTGGCCGACGTCGATCAAGAGGTGCGCGAGATCGCCCGTTCCCCACAACACGCCGGCGAGCACGATGAGCCGACTCGCCTCGCCGAGCAGCGTCGGAATCGAGGCCGAACCCTGCGTGTAGACGCCCGTCGCTATTTCGGCGACGAGAAGCAGAAGCAGAATCACCGCCATGAAGCGGAACAGCTTCGACAGGTATCGCAGCCCGGTGTACGGCTCGATGTCCGTCGCGCGAACTTCGCGGATCTCGCGCTCCTTGTCGATCGACGGCTTGGCGTCCCTGCCTTCGCTGCTTAGTCCGGCAGTGCTGACATCGTCGACGACTTCTACGTCCGACACCCTTCGATGCTCCGCCACTTCAGCCTCCTGAGGTCCCCGACCAACGCGCACGATAGCCGCGCGTGTCGATGTGAATGAAAGGTCCGTGCCCGGGCGCGGCCGTGTAGACGCCTGCCCCACCGGTCATCTCCGGATGAGCGGCCTCGACCCGGTCGACGGCCTCGGCAATCACGCGGGCGTCGTCGATCGAGATCCGGCCGTCATGGTTGAGGTCGTCCATTTGCCCATCGCCATTGTTGTCGATGTAGATGTCCGACGCATCGCCGTACATGTGCCGGCTGAGACTGGCACGGCCGCCCGTGTTGCCGCCCGTCGCGTTGTACTGCGGCGTGCGAAAGCCGCTCATGACCTTCACGCCCTGCGCGCCAATGCCGTGCGCCTCGAGATCGCTGAGAACAAGCTCGAGCTTATCGACGAGCTTCGGGCGCAGGACGAGATACTTCGGCCAGACGTTCGGCTGATCGTGCGTCAGAAAATCGCGGAGCTTGAAGTGCTCCGACACCGGCGTATCCGCGTTCTCCGGCGTGACCTCGATGAAGCCTTCGGGGTTCCCGTAAGCGCCGCCCGGCGCTTTCGACGGACCAGAGGCCCCGCGCTCCGCCGGCCAGTTCCCGATGTAGTACAACCCGACCCGCCCATTCTTCTTCGCGCTGAACGGCAGCTCGGTGATGACGTTGAAGCTGCTGACGGGACGCACGCCGTTGCCGATCGAGAGCAGTACGCGCCAGATGCCGACGCCCTTCGGCTCCGTGACGACTTCTTTGCCACGCGCGTAGGCGAGCGATCCACCCGGAGGCAGCGTATCGGGCTTTATCGGCGCGGGCTCCGTTTGAAACGTCGCGCGCAGCTTGCCGCTGACACCGCGCGACGACGCGAGCATGCGGGCGGTCAGAGCGTCGAGCGCCGCGCCGGTGAGGTACGCAGTGGTCGGCGCGCGAGGCGAGGTGAGGGCGCTTGCGATCGTCCTCACCGGTGATGATGCGCCGACGGACGCCAACGACGAACGCGGAGTCGACAGCGCCTCGTTGAAGCTCCACAGCCATCCGGTGGCCAACGCCAGCACGACGAAGCCAGCAACGGCGTCGACCACCTGTTCCCCGCGCGGACTCAATCCCGAGCCATTCCACCAACGGACTCGCCGCCGCTCGGGAAGAGACATCGCGCGGTCGGCGAGCGTCCTCCAATGATCATCGACGGAGCCGGTTGCTTCCGCGCCGTGAGGCGGGGAACTTTGTGTGCTCATCGGCCCCCCTTTTTTAGCCGCCCCCACTCCCCACAACACGCTGCATGCACACACTGCTCGACTGGTTCCACCGCATTCGCGACGTTCGCGGGATCATCGCGTGGGGCGGCTACGCGGGATTGACGGCCATCATCTTCGCCGAGACGGGACTGTTGGTCGGCTTCTTTCTGCCGGGGGATTCGTTGCTCGTGACGGCGGGTCTGCTCGCCGCGACGACGGGCGTGTTCAATGTCTGGCTCCTCGGCCTGATGCTCACCGTGGCCTCGATTGTCGGCAACACGATGGGTTATGGCATCGGCAAAGCGAGCGGCCATCGGTTGTTTCGTCGT
This sequence comes from Gemmatimonadaceae bacterium, assembly GCA_035535975.1. Taxonomy (GTDB): domain Bacteria; phylum Gemmatimonadota; class Gemmatimonadetes; order Gemmatimonadales; family Gemmatimonadaceae; genus JAQBQB01. The sequence continues at coordinate 10,443 of DATLPC010000093.1, forward strand.
GAGGATTCCCTGCTGTTCAACAAGAAGCATCTTTACCGCGCTCACGAGTTTTACGAACGGCACGGCGGCAAGACCGTCGTCATTGCGCGGTTCATGCCGATCGTCCGGACATTCGTGCCCGTCGTTGCCGGTATGGCGCAAATGGGGTACCGCCGCTACACGATTTACAACATCGTCGGCGGTTTGGGTTGGATCTGGAGCATGCTGTTCATCGGCTACTTCCTGGGGCGCTACATTCCTGGGGTCGATCAGCACATCGAGACGGTGATCGTGATCGTCGTCTTCGTCTCGATCCTGCCGGGAATCATCGGTTGGCTCAGAGCAAGGAGATCGTAGAAATGGCTTTCACACTGCCCGCTCTGCCGTACGCGAACGACGCACTGGAACCGTCCATCGACGCGCGCACGATGGAGATCCATCACACCAAGCACCATCAAGCGTATGTGAACAACTTGAATGCCGCGATCGAGAAAGCCCCCGAGCTGCAGGGGAAATCGCTCGACGATCTCATGCGTGGCATCAACAGTGTGCCCGAGGCGGTGCGGACGGCCGTGCGCAACAACGGCGGCGGTCACTGGAACCACAGCATGTTCTGGGAGTTGATGGGCCCGAACAAGGGCGGCGAACCGACGGGCGCGCTTGCCGACGCGATCAAACAAGCCTTCGGCGACTTCAGCAAATTCAAAGAGCAGTTCGCCGCGGCCGCGACGACTCGCTTCGGCTCAGGCTGGGCTTGGTTGGTCAACGACGGCGGGAAGCTCTCGATCACGAGCACGCCGAATCAGGACAACCCGTTGATGGACGGTAAGCGCGCGATCCTCGGGCTCGACGTCTGGGAGCACGCGTACTACCTCAAGTATCAGAACCGTCGGCCGGAGTACATCACGGCCTGGTGGAACGTCGTGAACTGGGACGCGGTGGCGGCTCGATTCCGCGGATAGCAGTCTGCACGCGCTGCTCGATCCGCATCGGCTGAGCGCGTCCGACGTTGTCGCCGAGCTGGGAGTGGATCCCCACCTCGGACTGACCGCCGCCGAAGCGGCGCGTCGCCTGGCCGAAGTCGGGCCCAACGAACTGGCGGTCGAACCGCCGACCCCGGCGTGGCGCCGCTTCCTCGCGCAGTTCACCGACATCCTCGTCGTTCTGCTGCTCATCGCGACGGCGGTGTCGGGCGTGGTGTGGATCTACGAGCGCGACACGCCGTTGCCATACGAAGCGATGGCGATCTTCGCCGTCGTCCTGCTCAACGCGGTGATGGGATTCGTGCAGCAGGAGCGCGCCGAGGCGGCGGTCGCCGCGCTCCAGGCGATGACCGCAGCCGTCGCGACCGTGGTGCGCGACGGCGCCCGACATCGCATCCCCACGGCGCAGCTTGTTCCCGGCGACGTCATCGCCGTCGACGAAGGCGACGCGATCGCCGCGGATGCGCGGGTCGTCGAATCGGAATCGCTCCAGACGGCCGAGGCGGCACTGACGGGTGAGAGCCTTCCCGTGGCCAAGGATCCGGCGCCCGTCGCGGCGGACGCGGGCGTCGGCGACCGATCGAACATGTTGTTCTCCGGCACCGTCGTGACGTTTGGCCACGGCACGGCCGTCGTCACGGCCACGGGCATGGAGACGGAGATCGGCCGGATCGCCGGCATGTTGCGGAACGCGCCGAGCGAACCGACGCCGTTGCAGCGGGAGCTCGACCGCACGGGCAAGTTGCTCGGCGGGATCGTCGTCGCGATCGCGTTGATCATGATCGGGACGATCGTGATCGTCGAACACATTCGCGGAATGGCCGCGCTGCTCGACGTCTTCATCCTCGGCGTCGCGCTCGCCGTGGCCGCGGTGCCCGAGGGCTTGCCGGCGATCGTCACCGCCGTGCTGTCGATCGGAGTGCAACGCATGGCGCGACGCCGCGCGGTCGTGCGACATCTTGCCGCGGTGGAGACGCTCGGCTCGGCGAGCGTGATCGCGTCGGACAAGACGGGAACGCTCACCAAGAACGAAATGACCGTGCGCACGATCGTGACGGCGAGCGGCCGGGTGACGTTCACCGGTTCGGGATACTCGTCGGCGGGCCAAGCGCGGCGCGAAGATGGTGGTCCGATCGACGGGAGCCTGCGCATCGAGTTGAATCGCACGCTCGCCGCGGCCAATCGCGCCAACAACGCCACCGTGCGCGCCGACGGCGATCGCGTGACCGTGGTCGGCGACCCGACCGAGGCCGCCTTGCTCGTTGCCGCGCGGAAGGCGGGCATCGACTCGGCGGCGCTCGATGCCCGGTTGCCGCGCGTCCGCGAACTTCCATTCTCGTCGGCGCGCAAGCTGATGACGACCATGCATCGCGACGAGGAGCGCGATGCGGAGATCGTTGCGTTCACCAAGGGAGCGCCAGATGTGCTCCTCGCGCGCTGCTCGCGCGAGGTTGTCGGCGACGACGCGCAGCCGCTCACGTCCGACCGGCGCCGGGCGATCGAGAAAACGATCGACGAGCTCGCGGACCACGCGCTGCGCACGCTGGGAATCGCGATCCGCCGCTTGGAACGAGGCCGCGATGCCGGCGGTGACGCCGCATCGCTCGAGCAGGATCTCGCCTTCGCCGGCCTGATTGGAATGATCGATCCACCGCGCGACGAGGCCGCGCCGGCCGTCGCCCGCGCCAAAGCCGCGCGCGTTCGTCCGGTGATGATCACCGGCGATCACCCGCGCACGGCCGTCGTCATCGCGCGCGAGCTCGGCATCACGGACGACGATCGCGTGGTGAGCGGGGCCGACCTCGCGACAATGTCGGACGAGGCGCTCGACGCGGTCGTCTCCACAACGTCGGTCTACGCCCGCGTGAGTCCTGGCGACAAGCTGCGCATCGTCCAATCGCTGCAACGCTCTGGGTTCGTCGTCGGCATGACCGGCGACGGCGTGAACGACAGCCCGGCGTTGAAGACGGCCGACATCGGGATCGCGATGGGGGTGACGGGCACTGACGTCTCGAAGCGCGCCGCCGACGTGGTGCTCGCGGACGACAACTTCGCCACCATCGTCGCCGCGATCGAGGAAGGGCGCGCGATCTTCGCCAACATTCGGAAGTTCCTGCGATACCTGCTGTCGTCGAACATCGGCGAGGTTCTGACGATGTTCCTGGGCGTCCTCTTCGCCGGGCCACTCGGACTCCCAGCCGGCCACGGCACGATCGTGCTTCCCCTCGTCGCGACGCAAATCCTGTGGATCAACCTGATCACCGATGGCGCACCGGCTCTGGCGCTGGGACTGGATCCGGCCGACGCGGACCTGATGCGGCAGGCGCCGCGCGCGCGCACCGAGCCGGTGGTCACTGGCCGCATGTGGGCGGGGATCGTTCTCATCGGCGCCGCGATGGCCGCGGCGACGCTGCTCGTCCTCGACGCGAGCCTGCCCGGCGGATTCATCGTCGGTAGCCACGACTTGCGCTTCGCGCAGACAATGGCATTCACGACGCTGGTGTTCGCGCAGCTGTTCAACGTGTTCAACGCCCGCTCCGATCGGCGGAGCGCGTTCGTGCGGCCGTTCTCGAACCGATGGCTTTGGGCCGCGGTCCTGTTCTCGGGCGGTCTGCACCTGGCCGTGCTGTACGTCCCCGTGATGCAGCACGCGTTCGGCACCGTCGGGCTTTCGGGCCGCGATTGGGGCGTGTGCATCGTCGCGGCGAGCGCGGTACTCTGGATCAGCGAAGCGGCGAAGCTCGCGTCTCCTGAAGATTTGACGCGGTTACAGACGACGCACTAGGCGACGGACGCTTTCGTCACGACAAGCACCGGGCAGCGCGCGCCATGAAGCACCGTCGCGGTGGTGCGTCCGAGAAGCGCGCCGGACACCAGCCCGCTCCCATTTCGTCCGAGCACGATGAGCTCCGCCCGCGATGACTCGGCGGTCTCGAGAACCACATCGCCGGTCTTTCCCCAAGCAACCGTAGACGTTACCCGCTCTCGCGCGAGGCCGCTGCGCGCCACGTGGTTGAGCCAATGCTCGGCCACGCCGCGTAGCTCCGACTCGATCTCGCGGCGTGCGTCGGTCTCAGTGCGTGTCTCGGCGTACGACATCGACGCGACGTGGCTGTACACAGCATTGCTCCAAACGTGAAGCAGGATCACGTCGGCGTCGAATTGGCCGGAGAGGTCGCGCGTCCACTCCAGCACGGGTGAAGCGGCGGAATCATCGTCGACGGGGACAAGGATGCGACGCGGGGGATGCGCGGTCGGTGTTGTCGCCACGAGCACGGGAACCGGCGAGCTTCGGACGACACGGTCGGCAGTCGTGCCGAGGAAGCGCCAGGGCCGCGGTCTGTCGCCGTGCGGGCCGATGACGACGACGCTCGCATGCACGTCGTTCGCCGTGGACGCGATCACCTCGTGGGGTTTTCCGACGCGAACCTCGACCCGCAAGCGGACGCCCGGAAAGCTCGACGCGATCTCCATGGAGCGCTTGTTCGCGAACTCGCGCGCCATGGCCTCGAGCGCATCCTCTGGGGGGAGCACGTCGCGCGCGAAGCGCGGACGCGCCGGCGGATCGATCACGTGCAACAACACCACCTCGACGCCGGGCGCAAAATGCTCGACCGCATAGTGGGCGGCGGCTGTCGCCGTATCACTGAAGTCCACAGCCACGAGAAGTCGTTCTATCTTCATAGCGTCGTGCTCGCGAGCTTGCCGGTCTGGATCTTCAACGCTGCGCGCAGTCGCGCCGCGGCGCCTTTAAGGAAGATAGGCCCACCCACCCCAACGATCGCGCGCCACATGACCTTGCTCTCCACTCCCCGCGAACGCGCGGGCTTCCTGATCCTGGTGCTGGCGGCCGCCATCGTCCTTGCCCTTGCGCCGTTCTTCAGCGGCTTGTTAGGGGCAGCGGTGCTGTACGTGCTGTTCGTCCACCTCTACCGATGGCTGGCGCGCCACCTCTCAGCGGGGCTGGCCGCGTCGTTGACGTTGATCGCGGCACTCGTGATCGTCGCCCTTCCGCTGGCATGGGTCGTCGGGTTGATCATCGACCAAGCGCCGGACGCGATGCATACGGTGCAGACGAGCCAGGTCTTCAGCCGCTTGAACGAATTGCGAATCGGAAACGTGCAAGTCGGCGCCGAGATCGCGAAGGCAAGCGGCACGCTCGCATCGTGGGTGTCGAGTCAGCTGCTGTCGTTCGTCGGAACGGCGACGTCGGCGGCACTCAACTTCGTCATCGCGTTCTTCGGGTTCTACTACATGCTGCGCTCGGCCGACCGGATCTGGGCGGCGGCGATCGGGTTCATTCCATTCTCAGCGGCGACGGCGGACGCGCTGCGTGATCGTTTTTTCGGAGTGACCGAGGCGATGTTGCTCGGCACAATGCTCGTCGCGGTGGTACAGGGAACGATCGTCGGCGTCGGGTTCGCGATCGTCGGCCTTCCCGATCCCCTCTTCTGGGGCACGATCACCGCTTTCGCGTCCATTTTGCCGGTGTTGGGCAGCGCGCTCGTCTGGCTGCCCGCGACGCTGGTGCTCGCGGCCCAGGGCCGCTACGGCGGAGTCGTCATCATGCTCGTCGCCGGCGCGGTGCTGGCGAGTAACATCGACAATGTCATCCGACCGTTTGTGTACCGCCGCGTATCGAACGTCCATCCGATGATCACGCTCGTCGGCGCCTTCGCCGGCGTTCGATATTTTGGATTGCTCGGGTTGCTGCTCGGGCCCCTTGCGATCGCCTACTTGTTCGAGCTGCTCCACTTCTATCGCGTGGAGTACGGAACGGGACCGGACGTGCCGGAGCCCACCGTGGTTGCGGCTGCGCCGTAACGAGCTCTTACGGGCGCTCGTGCGCTTCGCGCGGGTCGGCGCGCGGGGTCGCGCGGATCGACGTCTCGCCATCCGCCGTACCAACGCTGCTCGCCGGGACATAAGCTGCCGCCGCCCCGTACCGATAGACCAGTTGGCCACCGCTATGGCCAACGATCGTCGCGCCAACGGCAAGCGCGAGAGATCCGGCGGCTGTCACGATCCGCGCGGCTCGTCCGGCCACGCCGCCAACGAGTCCCGCGACGGCGATGAGGGCAAGGCCCGCGGAAACGGCAAGGAACGTCTCCGCCAATTCCGAATGCTCGGCCAACGGCTGTTTGCCAACAACCCGCTCGACTCGATCCTCCTGGTCCTCACCGGTTTCGACGGCGACCCAGGCGCTCGCCGCGAGCATCAGCGCCGCCACGACGGGAATCGACCACGCGCGCCTCGTGTGCGCGCCGCGGTGAATCGCCCACAGCGTGCCGCCCACGATGATCGGCAGGAGGAAGCCGATCACGACGGGAAAATGCACCACCGACGGGTGGAGTGGGTTTGGAAGCATCGCGTCTCCGATTCGAGTCTGTGACTAGAATCTTCGACTTCGCCCGGTATCCAGACATCGGACGTTGGCCGCTACCGCGTCGTCGTTTTGCCGGAGGACAATTCAGGCTTCGTCGCCTTGCGTTCGGCATAGACCGTCCCCGAGTTGTCGCTTGCGGCGGGCATCCACGTCAGTCACGGGACGGCGAACGGAACGCCCCCCCGCATCACGAATACGATATTTCTCATCGTCGTGATGTCGCGCGTCGGATCGCCGCGCACGGCGATCAAGTCGGCGTCGTACCCGTTCGCGATTTGTCCGAGCCGATCACCAAGACCGAGCGCCGCCGCCGCGGCGGTAGTCGCCGCAATCAGCGCGTCCACCGGACGCTGGCCCGCGCGGACCCGGCAGAAGAGCTCATCGGCGTTGCGCCCATGCGCGAGTGCCACCGCATCGGTCCCGAAGATCACTTTGAGTCCGGGCGTCTCGATCGCCTGCTTGAACATCGCCGTCGCGACGGGAATCGCGTTGGCGAGCGCCTCGAACGATTGCGGCGTGAAGCCCGAGCGCGAATAGACGTCCCGGTGATCGATGTAATTCTGAAAGACGAGACACACCTGCGGATCGAAGATCGTTCCGTGGCTGGCCATGAGCTCGAGCTCCGCTTTCGTCGCGAAGGTCCCGTGTTCGATCTCGGTGCAACCCGCGAGCGTCGCGGCGCGAACGCTCGCCGCGCTGATCGCGTGGACGACCGACCGCAGCCCTTGCGCTTTCGCTTCACCGCAGATGGCTTCGAGCTTGGCGTTCGAGAAGGTCTGTTGACCGCCGGCGCCGAGGCCCGCGGAGGCGAACAGCTTGATGACGTCGGCGCCGCGCGCCTTGAGCGAGCGTACGAGACCGCGCAACGAATCGGCGCTCAGCGCACGGTCACTGATTTGCACGATCGAGGTGAGAATGCGCGGGCCGGGAATCTGCCAGCGCGCGACCGCGTCGCGCAGATCGAGGTCTTCCGGTCCACCGAGGCTTTGGATGGTCGTGAACCCCGCCGTCAGTGTGGCGTAGAGATTCCCTGCTCTCGCCAGCGCCGACTGCGCCGGTGTGTCGTCGTCGCGACCGTGGAGCGCGCCGCGGCGATTGATGTACCACCCCGGGTGCACGTGCGCGTCGATCAAGCCGGGAAGCAGCGTCGCGGCGCCGAGGTCGTGCGTCGCCGACCGGCCGCGCGGCCCGACGTTCGTTTCGACGCGCTCGATCCGCCCGGCGCGCACGGTGACGAGGACATCTTCCTTCGTACCGCGACCGTCGAACATGCGGGCCGCATGGATAGTGATCGCCGTCGAGTCGGGCGGACGGATCGGAGAGCTCTGCGCGGCGCTTACCGACGCGGCGAGCGATAGTAGAATCGTCGAGAGCGAGCTTTTCATGGCGTGGGCATTGTGTGCGACACGATGATGACGAGTGATCTTGCCGTGAAACAATGTGACCATTCGGCCCGCGGATGCTAGCTTGATCACCATGAAGCGGCTCGGGTCGCTCCTCATGGCGCTGGGGGCGGGTATCGGCATCATCGCCGCCGCGGGAATCGGCGGGATGTTCCACCTCGCATTTCCCTGGCTAATAAACTTGGCGCTCGCCAAACTCACCCTGGTCGGCTCAGCGGGTGTGATGGCGGCGGGGGCCGTCGTGCATCGACTCGCCGTCCGCCGGGAGATTGCCGCCAAAGTCTCGGCCGGCGACGGGGAACGCTCGGCAGTAACGAGCGGCGACGACAACGAGCGTTAGAGGATCCATCGTTTCCAACCGTGTCGCTTCAACAACTGCCCTCTTAACAGACACCGCCTCGTCGATGGCACTCAGCGGCACCATTGTTGTCCTGCTCGTCGTCGCCGCGGTCGTCGCGGTCGTTGCGCGAAAGCTGGCGATCCCCTATTCCATCGCCCTCGTCATCGCCGGACTTCTACTCGGTCTTTCCGGCACGCTCCATCCACCGGTTCTCACCAGGGAGCTCCTCTTCGCGGTGTTTCTTCCCGGCTTGATCTTCGAGGCCGCCGTAGAGTTGGACGCCGACGAATTTTGGCGCAATCGGTTCACGATTTTGTCCCTGGCGCTTCCCGGCGTCGTTCTCGCCACACCAATCGTCGCGGCAGGACTCGTCTTCTCGCTTGCACCAGCGGACATCGCGATCTCGTGGGGAGCTGCATTTGTCTTCGCGACGCTCATCGCCGCGACGGACCCAATCGCCGTCGTATCGCTCGTCCGCGCGCTCGGCGCTCCGACCCGACTCGGCGTGTTGATCGAGAGCGAAAGCCTGCTGAACGACGGCACCGCCGCCGTTGCGTTCACGACAACCGTCGCGTTCGTGCTTGGCTCGCATCCGAGCTTGTTCGAAGCGGCGGTCCGATTCGTCTACGCGATCGCCGCGGCGATCGGGTTGGGTGTCGCCGTCGGATTGGCGACGCGCCGTCTCGTCGCCTGGCTCGACGACGCGCGCGTCATCATCACCATCACGGCAGTCACGGCGTACGGTTCGTTCATCGTCGCCGAATCGATCGGCGCGTCCGGCGTCATCGCCGTCGTCACCGCGGGGCTTCTCGTCGGTGATGAGCCGTCACGACGCGCGATGGCACCCGCGGCACGCCAGGCGCTCCACACCTTTTGGGACTACGTGGCATTCGCGCTCAACTCGATCGTCTTCCTGCTCATCGGATTTCAGGCGGGTATCGGATCACTCCTTCGCTCATGGCTGCCGATCCTCGTCGCGTTCGTCGTCGTGACGGTCGCACGGATTATCGCCACGTACGCCGTCGTCGCCGTCGGGCCGCGCTCCGAGCGCCTGCCAAAGACGTGGACGGCCGTTCTCGCCTGGAGCGGCCTGCGCGGGAGTCTTGCGATGGTCCTAGCTCTCAGCCTTCCACCCGAAATGCCTCAGCGAGATCTCGTGGTCGTGATGACGGTTGGCGTCGTCGTGCTCTCGATCCTTGTACAAGGCCTGACGGCGGGCCCGCTGCTTCGACGTCTTCGCGTCACGGAGGAAGAAGCCTCGCCAGCGCAGGTCGGGGACAACTCATCCCCTTGAATCGCGGATTCGTCCCACCACCCCTGGATTAGCGCGCGGTGTCGTCCCATCGATCGAGCATGATACCCAACGATCTCGACAACCTCGGACGGCAGATCAAGCTGGCGGTGCGAAGCCTGCGCCGCGAACCGTCGCTCGCACTTGGCATCATCATCACGTTCGCGCTGTCCATCGGTGCGACGGCCGCGATGTTCGGCCTCGTGAACCGGCTGATGCTCTCCGCACCACCGGGCGTCGCCGACCCGAAGCGCGTCGCCAGAGTTGCGTTGCGCATCGATGCCGTCGAGGGACCGCAAATGGTCGCGACGACAACGTCCTATCCGGTCTTCCGCGCGTTGCACGAGGCACGGACCGCGTTCGACGCCGTAGCGGCCGAGCGACTGGACACGGTGCTCGTCGGCCGTCAGGACGCGTCGAGAATCTCCGCACTGGGTGTCACGGCGGAGTATTTCACCGCGCTCGGCGTCCGGACCTTGCTCGGGCGCTCCTTCGCGGCCGATGAAGCGGAAGCGCGGGACGGCGCGTCCGTCGCCATTCTCGGTCACGGCTATTGGCTGCGCGCGTTCAACGGCGATCGATCGGTGATCGGCCGCGAGCTGATCGTGAACGATCAGCCGGCGACAATCATCGGCGTCGCGCCGTCGGGGTTCAACGGCACCGGCCTCTCGGCGGTCGACCTTTTTATGCCGCTGCCGGCGGTCATGCGCGGCAACGGCGACTGGGCGAGCAACCGATTCGCCAATGTCGTTTCGATCCTAACTCGCATACGCCCCGGCGTCGAGACGAGGGCGGCGAGCGAGATTGCGACGGCCGCCCTGCGCGAGGAATCGTCAGCGGCGGGACGTCGTCGATCCCCGACCGTTGAATTGACGTCGCTCGTTCCGGGACGTGCCGCCCGCAACACGCCGCAGGGACAGATCACGCTGTGGCTTGCCGGCATATCGATCATCGTTTTGCTCATTGCCACGGCGAACGTCGGCACGCTGCTTCTGCTCCGCGCCGCCCGCCGGCGCCGTGAGCTCGCCGTTCGCGTGGCGCTCGGCGCCGGCCGACGGTCGCTGACCACCCAGATGCTGGTCGAGAGCGTCTTACTGTCGTTAGCCGGCGCGGCGGCCGGGGTGCTCTTCTCGCGATGGTTCTCGACAATCCTTCGCGTGAAGCTCTTGCCGACGCTCGCGCCCGGCGAGTCGTTCGTCGACAGCGGCGTGCTCCTGCTGTCGCTGGTTGCCGCTTGTGGCGCGGGCTTGGTCGCGGGCCTTGTTCCGACCACCCGAATCGGCCGCATGAGCCTGATCGACGATCTGCGAGGCGGAAGTGAACATGGGGCGTCGCGGCGTTTGTCGTTTCACAACTGGTTGGCGCGAGCGCAGGTCGCGCTGTGCATGACGATGCTCGTCGGCGCCGCGTTGTTCGTGCGCAGCCTTCAGCGTATCGAGTCGCAGGATCTCGGGCTGACGACGTCGAACCTCCTTCACGTGCAGCTGGAGTTCCGGGGATACGTCTCCGGCGTCGACCGTGATCTGGCGTACGTCGACGCCGAGGCGAAAGTCCGCGCGCTACCTGGCGTCACGGGAACGAGTCCCGCCGCGGGTGTGCCGTTCGGGCCGCACAACATCCCGCCGGTCAGCGTCGCCGGACTTCCCTGGCCGTTCACGGGACAACCGCCGATCATGTACGCGGCGACCCCGGCTTACCTCGATCTCCTTGGCGTGAAGTTGATCGCTGGGCGCCTGTTCAGCACCGCTGACCGTCATGACACACCATTGGTTGCTCTCGTGAACGAGACCATGGCACGAACCGCCTGGCCGAACGCGTCACCACTCGGACAGTGCGTGCACGTCGGCTTCGCAAGCTTTCCGCCAGTGGGTGAAGGCAATCCCGCCGATGGCGCACCGTGCCGCCGCGTGGTTGGCGTCGTGCGAGATTCGCGGGCGCGGTCCCTGCGGCCGGAAAACAACGAAGACCGGTTGATGCAGTATTACGTCCCCTTCAGCCAGATTCCGGCGCCGCCGATGCCGGACGCACCGATCACGATGGGACTCCTCGTTCGCGTTCGTGGCGACGCCGACGTCGCCGCGGCGCGCGTGCAACGGACACTTCAGTCAACGAGCGCGACGCGTTTGTACGCGCACGTACGTCCCTATCAGGATTTTATCGACCCGCAGCTGCGTTCCTGGCGGTTGGGGGCGACGGTCTTTACCGCGTTCGGGTTCCTGGCGCTGTCCATCGCCGTTGTCGGCGTGTTCGCCGTCGTGTCGTATGTCGTCGCGCAGCGGACGCGGGAGATGGGCGTTCGACTCGCCCTTGGCGCGACGCGCCGGGACGTGACGACCCTCGTCGTGCGGGACAGCGCGCGACTCGTCGGCGTTGGAATTCTCGTGGGGACAATCCTCGCGCTTGCCGCCGGTCCATTGCTCGCGTCGCAACTGTTTCAGACGTCGCCGCGAGAGCCGACGAGCATCGCGCTCGCCGCGGTCGTGCTCGGTGGAGTGACGATCGTCGCTTCGTTTTGGCCGGCATGGCGCGCCGGCGGCGTGAATCCCGTGAAAATACTCGGCGCTGATGCCTGACCCGGCGGCGCGCCGCCGGGAAACTCGGCTGCTGTGGAGCATCGCAGCCGCGGCCGCCGCCTTGTCGGTGTTGACGTTCCTCGCGTCGCACTACGTGCCCGAGCCACCCATTCCTCGAGGCGCGCTGCCGCGCATTCGGGGCGCGCCAACAACCCCGGGCGAGCTGCTGCGCGCCCTCGGCGTCGGTTCGGTGATCTGGTACGGCTGCTTCGCGTCCGCGCCGTTCTTCGTCTGGCTCAGCCGCCGCGTCCCGATCGAACGACGCTCGTGGAGAACGGGCGTCGCGACGCATCTCGCGGCGGTAATCCTTCTCGCCCTCGGCACGGCGTGGCTTCAATACTACCTCACGTATCGCGGGGCCGCGCTCGCGCCGCCGCTCGACGCGTATCTCAAGATCGGCCTGATCGCCGACGCCCTGCCCTACCTGACCGTCGCCGTCGCCGCGCACGCAATCGACGCGCGAACGCGTGTCTACGAGCGCGACCTCGAGGCGGCTCGCGTGCGCGGCGAGCTCGCGGAGTCGCGGTTGGAGGCGCTCACCGCGCAGTTGCAGCCGCACTTCCTGTTCAACACACTCCAGGGAATCTCGACACTCATCACGCGCGATCCCAAGGCCGCCGACGCGATGCTCTCGGATCTGAGCGATTTGCTGCGCGAAGTGTTGCGTCGTGGCGAGCAACGGGAAGTCACCGTCGACGAAGAGCTGCGCGTGCTGGAGTCGTATCTCTCGATCTCGCGGCGCAGATTCGGCGACCGACTCACGATCACCGTCTCGCGAGGCAATGACGTCGGCAATGCGCTCGTTCCGTTTTTCGTGCTTCAGCCACTTGTCGAGAACGCATTGCACCACGGCGTGGGGAGTCACGCCGGACCGGCGAACGTGGCTGTCGCCGCTCAGCGGAGTGGCAAGACGCTCGTACTCACCGTCGAGGACGACGGCCCCGGCGTGAACGCCTCTGACACGGGGCGCGGCATCGGGTTGGCCAACACCCGCGAGCGACTCTCCGGCTTGTACGGCGAAGCTCAGTCGCTCGACCTCGGCAGAACGCCGGATGGCGGGTTCGCGGTCCGTGTCGAGCTTCCATTCCACACGACGGCTGCATCGCCATGACGCTACGAACGGTGGTCATCGACGACGAGGCGCTTCCGCGCCAGCGCGTCGCCGATCTGGTTCGCGGCGACAGTCGCCTCGCGTTGGTTGGCGAGGCCGACGACGGCCGCGCGGCGCTCGATCTGATCGTCGAACAGCGGCCCGATCTGGTCTTTCTCGACATTCAGATGCCCGAGTTGGACGGCTTCCAGGTGATCGCCGCGCTGGACGACGACGTTCTCCCGGCGATTGTCTTCGTCACCGCGTACGACGCTTACGCGATCCGCGCGTTCGAGGTGGACGCGATCGACTATCTGCTCAAGCCCGTCAACGCGGAAAGGTTCGACGCCGCCGTGTCGCGCGTTGTGGGACGCCGTCACACCGAGGAGCCGCGCTCCGACACCGCGGTGCGCACGGTCGCGTCGCGAGCCAGCGAGGTGCGCAACGCCCCGATCGTGCGCTTCGTCGCACGCCGCGGCGCCAAGCACTACTTCATTCGCACGAGCGACATCGATTGGATCGAGGCCGACGGCAACTACCTGCGACTGTGGACGGGCGACCGGTCCCACCTCGTCCGCGAAACGATGAAGGCCGCCGAGGAGCGACTCGACCCGTCGAGCTTCGTCAGGATCCATCGCTCGACGATCGTGGCGATCGACCGCATCGAGTCGATCCAGGCGCAGGACAACGGCGACTACGTCGTCACGACGCAGAGCGGCGCCAAGCTCGCCTCGAGCCGCGGATACGCCGATCGCATCCGCTGCCTGCTCCGCTGACCGGCAACGCTACTCGTACCGCAAGGCGTGCATCGGGTCGATGCGGCTCGCCCGCAGCGCGGGAATGAGCCCGGCGCTGAACGCCACGGCGGCGAGCGCCACGACGGAAAGCGCGATGACGACCGGATCGTGTCCGTCGAGTTGATAGAGGAGCGACTGCGACGCTTTGCCGATCGCGAGGGCGCCGGCGATCCCAATCACCGACCCGATGAGCGCCATGCGTCCGACTTGCATGAGAACCATGACGCGAACACGACCGCCGTTCGCGCCGAGCGCCATCCGCACACCGATCTCGCGCGTTCGCTGCGCAACCGAGTAGGCGAGCACGCCATAGAGGCCCACCGCCGCGAGCAGTGTTGCCAGCACCGCGAACGACGCCGACAACGTCGAGATCATGCGATCGAGGAACACGTTGTCCGCCGCCTGCTGCGGCATCAGCTTCAGTCCCTCGACCGGCAGATTTGCGTCGACCTGCTTGATCGCCGCCGGTATCGCGCGGAGAACCTGGGCCGGCGGGAGTGACGCGCGAACGTAAAATGCCAGGTTGCCGACGCGCCCCGCCTGCCGATACGGGCGAACGAAGACCGGGGGAATCGTGGCCTTGACCTCGGAGTACTTCGAGTCTTTCACTAGCCCGATGATCGTCATGTCCAGCGAATCATTGCCCACCGACATCTTCTTTCCCACGGCGTTCCGGCCAAGACCGAATTTCTTGGCGAACGCCTCGTTGACGATCACGACTTTCGTGGATGTCGCACCGTCGAGCGCCGTGAAGTCGCGCCCCGCGAGCATCGGAACTCCCAGCACGTGGAAGTAGTTCGCGCCCACCGCGTTGGTTCGCGAGCCGGCGTCGGTGTCCGGGTCCTTCTTGAAGCCCTCGACCGACACGCCCTCACCCCAGTTGTTGCCGGCGAGCAACGGAATGGTCGCCGACGTCACCGAGGTTACACCGGGGAGCGAGCTGAGGACCTCCTCGATGCGGCCGTACAATTGGAGCGTCCGCGTCGAATCGTATCCGCTCCGCGACGGCGAGACGCCGAACGTGATCATGTTGTCGATGTTCACGCCCAGATCGACGCGGCTGATGTTGCGCAGACTCTTGATGAACAGGCCGGCGGCGATCAGCAGCGCCATCGACAGCGCGATCTGCGCGGTGACGAGGCTGGCACGGAAGCGCGCGGCGCCGCGGCTGCCCGACAGCTTGCCGGAATTGTTGCGCAGCTCCGTGACAAGGTCGGGCCGTGTGCTTTGTAACGCCGGCGCGATGCCGAACAGAAAACCGGTCGTCAGCGAGATGATGGCGGTGAATACCAGCACCGGCGCGCTCAGCGTGAAGGTCAGCCCGGCGGCCCGCTGGGCCGGAAGCATCGCCGTGATGCCGATCAACGTCCAGTGCGCGACGGCGAGTCCGGCCGCGCCACCGAGGAGGGCGAGCAGCAGCGACTCGGTGAGAAGTTGGCCGATCAGCTGCCGACGCGTCGCGCCGAGTGAGAGTCGGACCGCCATCTCCATCGTGCGATTCGCCGCGCGCGCCAACAATAGGTTGGCGATATTCGCGCACGCGATGAGCAGCACGATGCCGGTGATCGAGAGGAGCAGCGTGACCGGTGTTCGCGTTTGCTTGATGGTGCTGCTCTGGCCGCGGCGCCCGTCGGAGAGGACGATCTTCTTGCCGCGAAATTCCTGCATCGTCTTGGCGCTCATCCCCTTTCGCTGCGGCGCTTCGACGTCGTTGAGAATCGCGTGATAAACGGGATTGACCGACGCCGTCGCCTGATCGATCGTCGCCCCCGGCTTGAGACGGCCAAAGAGGTAGACCCAATAGCTGTCGCGCCGCTCGAATCCGGTCCAGCCCTGCGTCACCACCGAACGCATGCTGATGGGAATGAAGACGAACGGGCGGGCGCCGAGGGTCGTCCCGGTGAAATCCTTCGGCGCAACGCCGAGGATGGTCAGCTGCTGGCCGTTCACCGTGATCTGCTTGCCGACGACGGACGGATCGGCGCCGAGGTTCGTCTCCCAGAACGGATAGCTCAGCACGACGACGTAGTGACCGCCGATCACGTCGTCGTCCGCGGGAGTCAGCAGCCGTCCCACCGCCGGACGCAGCCCGAGGACCGAGAAGTAATTGCCCGTGACGTAGACGCCGCGCCCGTTGACCGGGGTTTGTCCGGCCATCCCCAGATTGACGCCAAGCATGAAATGCCCGGCGATGCCGCTGAACGCCGTATTCGCTTTCTGGAGATCCCGCAGCATCGGGTAGCTGAACACTTCGTCGCAGTCACCCGCGTCGTTGCACGAGTTGCTACCGTACTGCGGCCCCGGCCCCCTGAAGTTGACCAGCCGGCCCGGGTCGGTGACGGGTAACGGTTGAAGCAGCAGCTCGTTGAAGAGCGAGTAGATGGCCGCGTTCGCCCCGATACCCAGCGCGAGCGACAACACCGCCACCGTCGCGACGAAGGGGCTCTTGAACAGCGTCCGAAACGCCAACTTCAGATTCCGCATCCGGTCACCCTGGGAGGCATCAGCGGGTTGGACAGCCTATCCGGGCGGACCGTTTGATTCTTGGCGCCGGGGCGCCGCATCGCGGACTACTGCGCCGCATCCCCCTCGAGGTACGTATACCCCTCGAGCCCCGCCACATAATCGGCGATGAACGTGTTCGCCTCCTGCCGGCTCAAATGCTTCGCCGCGCCGACCTTCCGCCGAAACGTCTGCAACAAATCCGTGGCCCGGAATTGCACGTAGTTCAACACCTCGGTCACCGTATCGCCGTGCACGAGATCCGTCACCTCGTAGTTCCCGTTCGCGCCGAGTCGGATGTGCACGGCGTTCGTGTCGCCGAACAGGTTGTGGAGGTCGCCGAGGATCTCTTGATAGGCGCCGGTGAGGAATACGCCGAGCATATAGGGCTCGCCGTCGCGGAACTCGTGCAACTCGATGCTCGCCGCGCCGTCCGGGTCGCCGACAAACCGGTCGATCTTGCCGTCGGAGTCGCAGGTCACGTCCTGAATCGTGCCGCGGCGCGTCGGCTGTTCTTCGAGGCGATGGATCGGAACGATCGGGAAGATCTGGTCGATCGCCCAACTATCCGGCAGCGACTGAAAGAGCGAGAAGTTGCAGAAGTAGCGGTCGACGAGCGTCGCGTCCATGTCGGCCACGATGTCCACGAAATCGTCGCGGTTCCGCTCGATCGAGCGGGCGAGGACGTTGAGCGTCGCGAAATACAGCTGCTCGGCGAGGGCGCGTTCGCGCAGGGAGAGCACCCCGCTGTTGAACATCTCCTGCGCGCGCTCCTTGTCGAAGGTGAGATCGTGGAAGATCTCACGCACGCGGCGCTTCGACACGTTCTTCCGCGACGCGTCGCGGTAGTCGGCGACCATCTCGTGCAGCAACTGATGATCGTCGTCGGTGAGGTCGGGCACGGGGCGATCGCCCTGCGACTCGACGTCGATCACCTTGAGGAGGAGCAGCGCGTGGTGCGCCGTCAGCGCGCGTCCCGATTCGCTGATGATGTGCGGCATCGGAATCTCGTGCTCGCGACAGGCCTCGGCCAGCGTGTACACGACGTCGTTCGCGTACTCCTGAAGCGAGTAGTTCACGCTCGCGTCGGACGTCGAGTTCGTGCCGTCGTAATCCACGCCCAGACCGCCGCCCACGTCGACGTGCGTCACGTCCAATCCGAGTTTCCGCAACTCGACGTAGAAGCGCGTCAGCTCGGTCAAGCCGAGCTTGATGAACCGGATGTCGGTGATCTGCGAGCCGAGATGGAAGTGGATCAGCTTGATGATGTCGAGCTTGTTGGCCGCGCGGAGCTTGTCGATCGCTTGCACGAGCTGCGCGGAGTTGAGGCCGAATTTCGACTTCTCGCCCCCGCTCTCCTTCCACCGTCCGAAGCCGCGCGACGCGAGCTTGATCCGGACGCCGGCGGTCGGCGTCACGTCCATCTCCTCGGCGACTTGCAGCAGTACGTCGATCTCGCTGAGCTGCTCGATGACGATGTAGACCTGATGTCCGAGCTTCTGACCCATCAGGGCGAGGCGCATGAACTCCTCGTCCTTGTAGCCGTTGCAGATGATGATGTGGTCGGTCGTCTCTCCCAGACCGAGGATCGCCTGGAGCTCCGGTTTGCTGCCGCACTCCAGCCCGACGCCATGCCCTTTCCCGAACTCGACGATCTCTTCGACGACGTGGCGCTGCTGGTTGACCTTGATCGGATAGACCGTGGTGTACCCGCCGGTGTAGCCGAACTCCTCGCGCGCCTGCTCGAACCGCGTCGTCAGCGCCTCGATCCGCGAGCGCAGAATGTCCGAGAAGCGCAGCAGCACCGGCAGCGCCACGCCCTGCTCCTCGAGATCATTGGCGATGTCGAAGAGGTCGATCATGTGCTCGGGGCGCTCCTTGTCGGGGCGCACGATGATGTGACCGCGCTCGTTGACGTCGAAGAACCCCGCGCCCCAGCCCTCGATGTTGTAGAGGGTGCGCGCGGCGTCGATCGACCAGTTTGGGGTCGTCTCGACCGGAGCAGCGTCGGGTGGGGCGATGCGAGTAGCCATGTCGTGAAAATAATAGTTCGACGAGACGGCCGGTCCGTGAATTTTTACGGGTAGAGCTGCTGCACGTCCCAGCCGGACCGATCCCGCACGTACAGGTGGCGCACGTGAAGCCGGCTCGGCATGCTCTTCCAGAATTCAATGCGTTCGGGCACGACGCGGAAGCCCGACCAATGCGGCGGTCGCGGGACGTCGCGCCCGGCGAATCGTGCCTCGATTTCGGCGACGCGACGATCGAGATCGTCGGGCGACGCCATCGGCTGACTCTGCAGCGACGCCCAAGCGCCGATCTGGCTCCCGCGCGCCCGCGAGGCAAAGTAGGCGTCCGCCTCGGCGCTCGTCACCGGGCGCGCCGGACCTTCGGCGCGAACCTGGATCTCGAGGGCCTGCCAGTGAAAGCAGAGTGCCGCGCGCCGGGCGGTCAGAAGCTCGCGTCCCTTTCGGCTCTCGAAGTTCGTGTAGAAAACGAAACCCTCGGCGTCGACCTGCTTGAGCAGCACGACGCGTACGCTGGGGTTGCCCCGCTCGTCGACCGTGCCGAGCGCAAAGGCCGTCGGCTCCGGAAGAACCGTCCGCGGGAGCGCTTTCGCCTGCTCGAGCAGTCCGACGAATCGCGCGACCGGATCGTCCTGCGGCGGGCCTTCGCTCATCCGATCGCGCGCTTGTAGAAACTTCGCATCCCGAGCGTCCAGAAGCCCGAAGCCACCACGATCAAGGCGATCGCCACGATGTAGAGCGGCATGTGCGGCACGGCCGGTGTCAGCGCGCCGCGCATTCCCTCGGACACGTACACCATCGGATTGACGAGCACCAGGTACTTCATCACCGGCACAACGTCGAGCCCGCGCCAGGGATAGTAGGCGCACCCGAAAAAAAGCATCGGCGCGATGATCACGCTGAACATGAGCCCGATCTGCTGCGGCGCGATGGCCGTGCCGAGCCACATGCCGAGCGACGAGAAGGCGAGCGAGCCGAGAAGCACGATGACGAGCACTTCGCCGGCGTGCGAGAGCGTGAGATCGGGAATCGGGCCCATGACGAGCCGCGCGATGGGAAGCACGAACGCCGCCGCGATGACTCCCTGGATCACACCGGCGACGATCTTCTCCGCCGCGACCAGCTGTGTCGGCACGGGCGCGAGCAGACGATCCTCGATTTCCTTCGTCCAACCGAAATCCTGGACCATCGGCAGCGCGACGGACTGGATCGCCGACAGGCTGAGGCTGACGGCGAGAATGCCCGGAAGCAGCGCGGTCTGATAGCCCTTGCCGACGAAATTCATCTTCGGCAGCAGATAGCCAAACACGATGAGGAAGAGCAGCGGCTGCATCGTCGTCCTCACGAGGAAGAAGACGAGCTCCTTTCGCGCGACACGCATGTCGCGTCGCAGCAGCGCGAAGAAGACGGACGACGCGCGCACCTGGTGCGGCGCGCTCGTCACGGGCGCGGAATGGGCGGCGACGGCGGCGCTCAATCGAGCTTCCTCCCGGTGCGTGCGACGAACAGCGTTTCGAGACTCGGCTCCGTCAGATGGATGTTCGTCACCGACGCCCCCATATCTTCGGCCGCCTGGATCACCGGTGAAATCACCCGCCCGCCCCGATCGCTGTACACCCGCAGCAGCGGACCCTGTGCCTCGGCGCGAAGCACTCCCTCAACCCGCCGGACCGGCTCGAGCACGCCCTCGGTCGGCGCCGAGAGCGTGACCTCGACGAGCGTACCGCCCGGGGCGCGCTGCTTGAGGGCCGTGGGGGTGTCGAGCTCGAGAAGCTCCCCGCGGTCGACGATGGCGATCCGGTCGCAGAGCTTGTCGGCTTCTTCCATGTAGTGCGTCGTCATCACGATGGTGCGTCCCTCGTTGTGCAGCGCGCGCAGAATTTCCCAGAGCGAGAGCCGCGTCTGCGGATCGAGCCCAACGGTCGGCTCGTCGAGAAAGATGACTTGCGGCTCGTGGATCAACGCGCGCGCGATCATCAGGCGCTGCTGCTGGCCGCCCGACATCTCGTCGACTTTCGCGTGGGCCTTGTCGGCGATGCCGAGTTGGTCGAGCACCGCATTGGCGCGCGGGGCCGACGTGGCCGCGGGGATTCCGAAGTACGCGGCGTGGAAAAGCAGATTCTCGAGGACGTTCAAGCTCCGGTCGGGATTCGGTCGTTGCGGCACGACGCCGATCCGCTGCCGCACCTGCACCGCTTGCGAGACGACATCGGCTCCGCCGATCAGCGCCGTGCCGGATGTCGGCTTCACCCGCGTCGTCAGAATGCCGATCGTCGTCGTCTTGCCGGCGCCGTTCGGTCCGAGGAGCCCGAAGAACTCCCCTTGCTTGATCTCGAGATCGAGCGACTGCAAGGCGATGACCTCGGCGCCTCGCATCGCTCCCGGCGGCGTTCCCGGTACCGAAACTCCCGGCATCGGCGGCGGTCCGAACGAACGCCCGCGTTTCGGCGCGGCGGGAGCCGGATACACCTTCCGAAGGGAGCGCGTTTCGATCGCGATCATTGGGCTGGAAGATAGCCTCGTCATCCTGAGGAGCGAAGCGACGAAGGACCTACTGCCCTTGACTAGTCACTAGCCACGGAAAGTAGGTCCTTCGCTCGCGTCGCTCGCTCAGGATGACGGATCTACCGATCGCTATCCATCATCGACCCGATCACGCCGCCGATGATGCCGGCGGCGCCAAGTCGTTCGGCTCGATGCTCCCGACGGCCGGGCGCCGCGGCCAGAATGCGATCGGCGAGGCGGGAGAACGGCATCGTCTGTAGCAGCACACGACCGGGACCGCGCAAACGCGCGAAAAACAAGCCTTCGCCGCCGAAGAGCGCCGTCTTGATCCCCGGCACCATCTCGATGTCGTAGTCGACTTGCTCTTCCATCGCCACCAAACAGCCGGTGTCGACGCGCAACGATTCGCCGGGCTTCAGAGCGATCTCGTGCAACGTGCCCGACGCGTGGAGAAACGCGAGACCGTCGCCTTCGATCCTCTGGAGAATGAAGCCTTCGCCGCCGAAGAATCCGGCGCCGATACGGCGCGTGAACGCGATCGTGACGTTCGCGCCGCGCGCCGCGACGAGAAACGCATCTTTCTGTGCGATGATCACGCCGCCCCACTCGCGCAGGTCCACCGGACGAATCTTTCCCGGGAAGTGCGACGAGAAGGCAACGTCCTGGCGGTTGTGCGCCGCGTTCGCGAACGTCGTCACGAAGAACGTGTCGCCGGACAGCGCGCGCTTCGCGCCCTGGAACAGCTTGCCCATCAATCCGCCGCCCTGCGCGTTCGGATCGAGGGTGGTGTTCATGACGATGCCGTCCTGCATGAACATCATCGCCCCGGCCTCGGCGATGACCATCTCGCCGGGGTCGAGGGTGATGATGACTGCCTGGAGATCGTCGCCTATGAGCTTGTAATCGATTTCGTCGGACATTTGGGTACGATTGAGTTGGTTGACTCGGCGCCGAGTCGCCGGTTTACGGCTTCTTTTGATTCTCCGGCTGGATCGTGCCCGCCTGCACCGCGCCCGGCGCGAGCTGGTCCTTGCCCTTCGCGACGTACGGAATCCCGTGCACCATCCAGTCCGGCGCCGGCGCGCCCTTCAACTTGTTGTCGAAGAACGCCTGCATCTTGGCCGCAATGTCCTTCTGGTTGGCGCGGCTCGCCGGATTATGTACGTCGTTGTTGTAGTCGATCATGTACACCTCTTTGCCGAGGCGTCGCATGCCGACGAACAGCTCGATGCCCTGCCACCACGGTACCGCGTCGTCCATGTCGTTGCTCATGATGAAGAGCGGCGTGGTGACGTTGCGCAGGTGGAAGAGCGGCGAGTTCTCGATGTAGAGCTGCGGCGAATCGAACACCGGCGCGCCGATGCGGCTTTGGCCCGACTCGTACTGCCCGGCGCGCGAGATGCCCGTGCCCCAACGGATGCCGCCGTACGCGCTCGTCATGTTCGCGACCGGCGCGCCCGCCATCGCCGCGGCGAAGAGGTGCGTCTGCGTGATGACGTACGCCGTCTGGTAGCCTCCCCACGACTGTCCCTGAATGCCGAGGTGCTTCTCGTCGACGTATCCGCGCTGGATGAGCGACTGCACACCCGGCACGATCGCGTTGTACGCGCTGCGGCCCGGATGTCCGTCCTCGTACACGATGTCCGGCACGAACACGAGATAGCCGTTCGACGCGTAATGCGTGTAGTTGATGACGTTGCGTCCCGTCGGCGGCACGTACGAGTGCAAACCGTTCGACAGGATCTCGTAGAAGTACGCGATCATCGGGTACTTCTTCTTCGGATCGAAGTTCTCGGGCTTGTAGAGCAGACCCTTGAGCGGCTTGCCGTCGGCGCTCAACCAATGCACGAGCTCCACCGAGCCCCAGTTGTAGTCCTTCTGCTGCGGATTGGCGTCGGAGATCTTCGTGAGCTGCGTGACCGACGGACCGACCCAAAGATTCGGGAAGTCGACGAACGTGCTCTTCGTCGTCATATAGACGTCGGCGTTGGCGGCCTTGGTGAGCGCGCCGTACGCCAGATCGCTCATCACGATCTTCTCCGGCTCCTTCTTCACGCCGAGCTGATCGCGATAGAAACCGCTCGCCATCGTCTCCTGGTTGACGGCGCGCAGCATGAGCGGCTCGGCCGGATCGATGCCGCGCTCTTCACCCGCATTGCCGCCGCCGAAACCGCCGCGTCCACCACCACCGCCACGGCCACCGCGTCCGCCGCCTTCCGCGAGACGGAACTGGATGTTGTTGCGAATGCCGGCCGAGTCGGTCACGACGACCGCCGGCTTCGCGCCCGTCGGATCGAGCTCCCACACGTCGTAGTGGTCGTAGAGCAGGATCGACTTGTCGCCCTTCGTCCAACCAGCCAGACCCCACGCCGGATTCTCGGCGGGATGGTCGTCCGTCTCGTTCTCGAAGTGCACGCCCTTCACGCCGCCGGTGAGATCAAGGAGCTTGCCCGTGGCGACGTTGTACGTGTACCAGTGCTTCTTGTTGTAGAAGGCAACGAACTTCGCGTCCGGCGAAAGCTGCGCGTTGCCGTTGATCTTCTCGGCGATCAGCTTCTTTGCACCGGAGATGGGATCGATGACGTAGACGTCGCTGCCGCCGTCGCCCCACATCTGCTCGATCATGTACCGCTCGCGCGAGTTGGCCACGCCGATCTTGCCGTCGTCGGACAGCGCGACGTTCGGGATCGAATCGTCGGCGAGGCGCACGAACTTCTTGAGCGCCGGGTAGTAGGCCGCTTGATACGTCTTGTTTCGGTCGCGCTGCGCGTTGATGCGCTGCGTCGGCTGCAGCACGGGGTCCTTGTAGTGCCAGAGGTCGTATGTCGACTTCCCGACGAGGGAATCCGACGGCACCGAGTCGATCGCCGGCGCGGCGATCGCGAAGTTGATGATGCTCGCCGTCCGATTGAACGTGATCGCCGAGTTGTCGGCGATGTGCATGCCCGGCGTCACCTGCGCCGGCGTCACGACGGCTTGCGCCGCGCCACCCTTCACCGGCGCGGTGTACAGGGTGTACTTGGGCGAGGGTCCGCGGCCGAACTCGTCGCGATCGGAGACGAACGCGAGCTGCGAGCCGGTGCGATCGAAGACAAGTCCCTTGTAGTCGCCGTGGCCGCTCATCAGCGTCGTCGTCTGGCCATTCGCCATGCTGCGAAGGAACGCGCCGTCCTTCGTCGAGTCGCGCGACACGACGGTGTAGCCGAGCACCTTTGCGCTGTCGTCGAAGGCGAAGGTCAGCACGTCGGCAATGCGCTCCTCGGTGCCCGTGCCGAGGTTGCGAAGCACGAGCGTAGAACCGAATTGGCGTCGATTGCCGGCTGCACCGCCCCCTCCGCGACCACCGCGGCCGCCGCCACGACCACCGGCCGGCGCCGCGCCGGCAGCACCTGCTGCACCGGCACCGCTGTCCTGCGGGACATACGCGAGCCAGGTCCCGCTGGCCGGGGCCATGCGGAACGATCGAACGTTCTCGGTCATCGTGACCTTGCCGTCCGCCAGGCTAACGACCGCCATCGACTGACGATTGGCCGCCGCGGCGCCGCGGCCCGCGCGCTCGACTTCTGTTTGCGTCGGCTGCGTGCTCACGATCACGAATCGGCTGTCGGCGCTGATCACCGCCGGCGCAGCGGTCGGGCCGGTTGGCGCTTCTTCGCCCGTTCCGCCCTGCGGTCCGCGAAGTCCCCCCGGTGTGTTGTTCGGCCGTCCCAGGAAGCCGCGCGGCACGTGATACTCGGTCGTCCCCGACGTGGAGCGAATCACCAGCTCGCCGTCGCCGACCTGGGGAATCAGCGTGTAGACCGCCCACTTGCCGTCGTTCGACAGCGCGGGCGCGTTGATCGACTTCCATTTGTCCCAGTCGGCTTGCGTAAGAACCTTCTTCGACGTTTGCGCGAAGAGAGGCGTCGCAAACGCGATCGCGAGTGGGAACAGACGCTTCATTTGCATAAAAGCCTGGACGGTTGAGGGGCCGGTGGGATGGCGGTCGAGAGCAAGCACGCGCCACGAATAGCGCTTCGCTCCACAACTCCTTTACGGGTCGCAGGGGACCTGCGTTGGCTGTCAAAACGTAACGCGCAACAGCGGATAGCGCCCTGGCGCTCGTGCCGCCAGACCGGCCAGTGCCGAGGCGGACGGGGCCGTGATGCGCCAGCCCGACCGGGGAGTGCTGCCGAGCCGCGACGCGCCGCCCGCCCGATTCTCTTTGGTGATTCCTAACGTGACGGCCATGCCCAACGTCGCGCCGAATCCGGCGGCGCCGAACGCCAGCGAGTTGTCGCCCGATTGCGTCAGGACCGGGACGGCAAGTCCGATCAGCCCACCGGCAATCGCCCCTACCGTTGCGATGTTCGCCTCTGACGTAGACAGATCTTCGCGGCGGGCGATGGCGTAATTCCCGACGACCATTCCGGCGAGATAGGACGAGCCCATGGTGATTCCGATCTCCCGCGGACCTCGGTTGTCGAGCGCGGTCAACGCGGCCCCACCATAGAGCGCGCCGATCAGCCCAGCGGTCTGCACGGCGTTCATGTCGCCGGCGGTGACCTTGAACGACGCCCGCCGGGGGTAGCGCACGCCGACGGCATAACCGAGCGCCTCTCCGCCGGCCACCGCGGCGGCAATTCCGCGCGAAGACGCACCAACGGCGCTCGACAGCGCCCAACCGGCGGCGGCCGTCGCCTCGATGCCTGCCACCGCCGAGTGAGCCTCGGCGTCGGTCAGCGGCCGACCGAGCGATGCTCCCGCGACGGTGCCGGCGATCCCCGAGCCGAGCGCCATGAGTCGGACGCCCTTGTCGCCGTTGCCCGTTGCCGAATAGCCCAGCAAACCGCCCGCGGCGGCGGCAGCGAGTCCCATGTTGGCCGCGAGATCGCTCTGCGCGCGCGTGATTCGCCCGCTTTGTCCAGCATTGTACGAGATGAAAAAGGTCAGCCCTGTCACCGCGAGATACGCGGCGCCCGCGCCGCTCTCGTCATCGACGAGAGATGCGGCGAGAGGACCGTAAGCGAGCGCCCCGAGAACAGTGAGGTGCCGCGCGAATCCGTTTCCGGCAGGCTCCGACACATCGGTGCCGACATCCGCACCTGGGCGACCGCTCGCGATGACGGCCGCGTCGATCACGCGTTGGAGCGCCGCACGCTCGGCGTCGGACAGCGTGAAGCGCTGGAACACGCCCGAGGGCGTCCGGGCGACGAGCACGAAGCCACCGCCTGGACTCACCGAGTATAGACGCGCGTCGACGTACTCCCCGGCGGGAGGCCAAGTGGGAAGAGTCAGGCCGAGACGGGTCGCGACGCCGGGAGTGATGACGAAAAGCCGCGCCGCACTGTCGAACGGCGCCGGCGTTTCGACCGTCTGGGCCGTCGCGACGCGAGTGACCGCGAGAAATAGTCCCAGAAAGAGCCGGCGCAGCATCCGCGAATCCTGCGTTGCGTGCAGCCCGTTGGCAAGCCATTCTCCGGACATGTTTCTCGAACGTGTTTACGAGGAATCGCTCGCCCAGGCCGCGTACGTAGTGGCGTGTGATCATACCAAGCGCGCCATCGTGATCGACGCAAACCGCGACGTCGAGCCTTGTCTCCGGGTTGTCGAGCATCAAGGATTCACGCTCGTCGCGGCGACGGAGACACACATCCACGCCGATTTCGTGTCAGGCACCCGTGAGCTGGCCCGGCGTACGGGCGCACGACTCCTCCTGTCCTGCGAGGGTGGGCCCGGTTGGCAGTATGGGTTCGCCACACCGAATTCGTCGACGTTGCTTCGCCATGGCGATTCCTTCGACGTCGGGCTGCTGCGCTTCGACGTTCGCCACACGCCCGGCCATACACCGGAGCACCTCTCGTTCATCGTGACCGATCGCGGGATGAGTGAGCGGCCGGTAGGCATGTTCACCGGCGATTTCATCTTTGTCGGCGACGTCGGCCGCCCCGATCTCCTCGAGCGGGCCGCCAACCAGCGTGGTACGATGGACGCACTGGCGCGCCGGCTTTTTCAGTCAGTGCGGGGGACGAGCGACCTGCCCGACTACCTCCAAATCTGGCCCGGGCACGGCGCCGGATCCGCCTGCGGCAAAGCGCTGGGGGCGATGCCTTCAACAACGCTCGGGTTCGAGCGTGTCGCGAACTGGGCGTTCCAATTCGACGATGAGAATTCCTTCGTCGAAGAAGTCTTGTCCGGACAACCCGAGCCGCCGGGGTACTTCGCTCGCATGAAGACGGTGAACCGCGCCGGACCACCGCCCTTCCCGACCCTCGACGCGCTTCCGGAAATGGGCGCCCAGCGCATTCAGGACGCCTTTCACACCGGGGTCACGGTCGTGGACGTCAGGTCGAGCGCCGACTTCGCCGCGGGCCATATCCCCGGAAGCCTGAGCATCCCGATGGGAACGTCGCTCGCGACCTGGGCCGGGACGTTCATCGACGACACCCGCGACATCCTCCTCATTGCCGACGACGACGATCGGCTCGGTCGCGCACGACACACGCTCGCCCTCATCGGCCTCGATCGGATCATCGGACGCGCGGGCCGGCGGGCGCGGGACGAATGGCAGGCAGAGTTCGGTGAGCTCGAACGTGTCGAGCAAGTGAGCGTCGATGATGTGGCGAGTGGCACCGAG
>DATLPC010000094.1:0-1290 GCA_035535975.1 Gemmatimonadaceae bacterium
CTCGCGACCGCGGGTCGCTCCTCAAGAGTGGGGTGCCGTGCCAACGGCACCCCACTTCGTTTTATCCGGCGTCGTCGCGGCGTTGACAAGGTGGCGCGAATGCGGGAAGCTAGTGCGCGCATCGTCGAACCTCCTCGCGCCCTCCCGCTCTCTCTCAATGCGACGATTCACCTCACGCGTTTCGGTCCTTGTCGCCGGTTGCGTAGTCCTCGCCTGCCGAGATACCGAAAAACCGACGGCTCGCCCCCCCGCTGCCCGGTATCTCGCCGTCTGGGCCGGATCGCAGGAGAAGATGGAGGGCGCCAAGGTCGTGACGCCGATAGGGCCGAGCTTCGTCGTCATCATCGACGCCGACACGGCGAGTGCGGCGTACGGCTCGATCGTGACGTCGGTACCGATCGGCGACATGTCGATGATGCCGCACCACACCGAGTACACCTTCCCCCGCGGCGGCGTCGTGTTCGCCGACGATTACACGGCAGGACGGGCGTTCCTCATCGATTTGCGCGACCCTAACGCGCCCAAACGCGTGCGCGCGATGGACGGCGTTCCGGGCTTCGAGAAGCCGCATAGCTTCGCGCGACTGGCCAACGACCACGTCATCGCGACGCTGCAGTACGGCAACGGCATGAAGCCGGGCAACCCCGGCGGCATCGCCGAATTCGACGCCAACGGCAAACTCGTGCGGAGCGTTTCATCCGCCGACTCGAGCATGCCCGGCGCGCGCATCCGCAATTACGGTGTCGAGTTGCTGCCGGCGATCGACCGCATGATCACGACGAGCGCTCCGATGGACACCGAGCACACGGCGAACACCGTCCAGCTCTGGCGACTCTCCGATCTGAAGCTGCTCAAGACGATCGCGATGCCCAAACTCGCCAACGACTCGCTCGACCAGCAACCATTCGAGGTCCGCGCGCTCCCCGACGGCAAGAGTGTGATGCTCAACAGTTATCTGTGCGGCATGTACCACGTCACGGTGGACGGCGACGCGCCTCGGGTCGAGCTCGTCCACTCGCTTCGTTCACCGCCGGAGAGCGGCTGTTCGGTTCCGGTCATCGTCGGTCACTACTGGGTGATCCCAGTCGCCTATGGCCACCGCGTCATCGCGCTCGACGTCAGCGATCCGGCGCACGCGAAGCAGGTCGCCGAGTTGAAGACCGACTCGACCTTTCTCCCTCACTGGCTGTCGGCGGATCCGGGCAGCGATCGGATCGTGATGGTCGGTCAGGACGACGGCGAGCCACGAGTCACGATCATTCGGCTCGATCCGTCCACCGGCGCGCTCAC
>DATLPC010000095.1:0-44969 GCA_035535975.1 Gemmatimonadaceae bacterium
CGTCCCCCAATCACCGCCACCGGAAGATCTTGAGCGCGACCGAGAACGACAGAATCATCCAGATCGTCAACACCGCGAGTTGCGGCCACAGCCCCGGAAGGTCGACACCCCGCAACATCGTGGCGCGAAGCGCATCGTTCGTCGCCGTCAGCGGAAGCGCCTTGATGAAGGGCTGAACCGCGCCCGGGAAGTTCTCCGAGGAAAAGAACACGCCCGACAGCACCCACATCGGCAGCATCGTCAAGTTCATCAATCCCGAAACACCTTCGATCGTCTTCGACCGCGACGCGATGAGCAGACCGATGCCGCCAAACGACAGAGCACTCACGACCACGATCATCGCGATCCCGATCAGCGATCCGCGCATCGGCACGCCGAACAGCAGCGCCGACGCGCCGAGCAGAACGCCGGCCTCCACAAACAGCAGCACGAATCGCGAGATCACGTACGACGCGAGATACTGCGCGCGCGACATCGGCGTCGCGACAAGTCGCTTGAGCAGGTTCTTTCTCCGCTGATCGACGATCGAGAAGCCAAGCCCCCAGATCCCGCCGCCCATGATCGTCATGCCGAGCAAGCCGGGAACGACGAAGTCGATGTACCGCGAGCCGGCTTCCCTGACGAAGCGGTCGGACGCGCCAAGCACATCCTGTCGGCCCCGGCCGCGCTGCAGCGCGTCGTTCGCCAGCAGCTTGGCCGTTCGCGCGTCGGGGCGGGTATCGTCGTACTCGTACTCGACGCCCCCGTTGCCGCCCGGAGTGATCACCACCGCCACGCGTCCGGTTCGCAGCGCGGTCCGCGCGCTGTCGCGCGGCAGCGCTTCGACGGCAAGGCCGTGGTCGTGTTTCAGCGCCTCGGTGAACGCATCCGAGCGGGCGTCGCCCGTCACCACGGCGACGTGCGCGACGTCGGGCGGCTTGCTGCGAAACGCGATCCCGAGGCCGATCGCCAGAAGAATCGGAAAGCCGAACGACCAGAAGAGTGCCTCGGGCTCGCGCACGTATTCGCGAAAGCGCACGAGCACGAGCTGCACGAGGGGGTTGTCGGCGCGTTGCTCAGTCATCCCGCAGCTGTCTCCCGGTGAGTGAGACGAATACGTCCTCGAGCGTCGCCGAATGCGTCGTGAGCTGGGCGAGCTCGAAGCGTCGTTCGGCGAGAAAGGCGAGCAGCGCCGGCACGGTGCGGTGCAGCGCGCCGACTTGCAGCTCGTACTCCCCGGCGATCGCTCGCGCGACCCGAACGCCGTCGAGCGACCGCAGCGTCGCCTCATCGATCGCCGCCGTACCCGGCGCCAACGCGAATTTCACGACATGCTCCGCGCCGAGCGACGCGATCAGTTGAAACGGCGTACCGAGCGCGATCACCTTCCCGTGATCGACGATGGCGACCCGATCGCACAAGATTTCGGCTTCATCCATGTAGTGCGTCGTGAGGATGATCGTCCGGCCGAGTCGCTTGAATTCGGTGATCAGATCCCAGAGCTGGCGACGCGACTGCGGATCGAGGCCGGTCGTCGGCTCGTCGAGAAAGATCAGGTCCGGGTCGCCAACGATCGCGCAGGCGAGGGCGAGGCGCTGCTTCTGTCCCCCCGAAAGCTTGCCGACGCGCGCGTCGCGCTTTTCGTCCAACTGAACGACGTGGATCACATCGTCCACCTCGCGGCCGCGCTTGTAAAAGCTCCGGAACAAACGGACGGTTTCCTCGACCGTGAGCTTCTCGGCGAGCTGCGTCTCCTGGAGTTGGATCCCGAGTCGCTCGCGAAGCGCTTGTTCGTCGCGGTCCCACCGCAGGCCGAGCAGCTCGACGACGCCGGCGTCAGGGACGAGAAGACCTTCGCAGACCTCGATCGTGGTGGTCTTCCCGGCGCCGTTTGGCCCAAGCAGGCCGAAGCATTCTCCGGGGGGAACGGCGACGTCCACGCCGTCCACGGCGCGGACGTCACCGTAAAACTTGCGAAGCCCCTCGACCCGCAAAGCGTAGCTCGGCTGCGATTGCACGTGACTGGTTCAATGGGAGTAGGACTTAATGCAATCGACGCCGGGTCGGCCCCGCAATGGACCGAGGACGGTTACGAAACCCCTGCCCGGACACGAACGTAGCATAGGCAGGTATCCTCGAGGCTCCTCACATGCTGCTCCTCTTCGGCGCTGCATTCGCGCTGTATTTCCAGGGATCACAACAACCGCCGACGCCCCGGTCCAAGCGGCTCCCCGTCGTTCGCGACAGCGCCGCGGTGGACACCGCGAGCTCGGGCAGGAACCGGCGCACGCAGGGGCACCGGCGGGCAGTGACCGCGGAGCTCTCGGCCAGCGCCTTCAAGGACCCGACGGCGAAGATCACCCTGTTGAAGGCGCGCGCGTCGCGACTGACCCAGGATTCGGCGCTCGTCGCCTACGACGCGATGTCCCACCAGCGGCTCTCCGTCGGCATGGGCTTCGGCAGGATCGGACGGGACCGGCTGCTCTTTCGACACGAAGCGGCGTCTCGAATTCGCTGGCAGCGCGACGTCGGGGTATGGGTCGACGTGAAAGGCGCGCGCACCGCCGTGCCGATGGTCGCGCACGACGAAGCAAGCAAGGAGATGAAGCGAGAGATCCGGAACGAGATGAACGACCCGGAGCTCATGGGCGAGATTCCCTACTATCCCGGGTACGAGCCGCTCTGGATCGGCGGCGGCAACATCGCGCGGACGCAGGTCGACGAGAGTGAGATCGTGAATCCCGTCGCCGACGGCGCCGAAGCGTACTACACCTACGCGACCGGTGACTCGATCAGCTTCCGTCTCCCCGACGGCAAGACGGTGCAGCTTCGCGAGCTCAAAATCCGTCCGCGTGAACCGAAATGGAATTTGAGCGTCGGTTCGCTCTGGTTCGACACGAAGTCCGGACAGCTCGTGCGCGCCGCATATCGCATGTCGGTACCGATGGACATCTGGGCCGTCGCGACGCAGGAAGATCCAAAATCGATGGACGACGTCCCGGTCTGGGTGAAGCCGATGATCACGCCGATGAAAGCGGAAGTCTCGGCGATCGCCATCGAATACGGACTCTACGAGGGACGCTTCTGGTTGCCGCGCGTTCGACTCGCCGAGGGCGAGGCACAAGTGAGCTTCATGCACGTGCCGTTCAAGGTGCAGGAGAGCTTCAACTACGCGAGTGTGAACGCCAAAGACACCTTGCCGCCGATCCGCCTGCAGGCGGTGGCGAACATCGCGCGACCACCCGATACGCTCGACGCCGAGCAGCGCGCGGCGTGGCGCGATTCGGTGCGCCTCGCGAGACGTGCCGCGATCCGGGCGGAAAACGATTCGGTCCGCAGTGGCCTCAAGGTGCGCGAGAAACGCGTCATGGTTTGCGACACGGCCGAAACCCGCACGACGATGAGCCGGCGTTATGAGGGTTCGCTGGCGATCGCGATGCGCGTTCCGTGCGACGCGGACAAACTCGAGAACTCACCCGAGCTTCCGAAGTCGATCTACGATCCGGGCGAAGAAGTATTCAGCATGAAGGATCTCGACGAGCTGAAACAGCAGGCGCTGTCGCTCGCCGCCCAGGCGCCGCTCACCTTCAGCCCGCGGCTCTGGCCGCCGCCGTCGCTGAGCTACGGGCCGGGCTTGATGCGCTACAACCGTGTCGAAGGTTTCTCGGCGGGGATCTCCGTCGAGCAGCAGCTCGGGGGCGGGTACAGCGCCACGGCGCTCGGCCGGATTGGGCTGGCCGATCTCGAGCCGAACGTGGAGCTCGGAATCACGCGGTCGAATCTCGTGAAGTCGGTCGGCGTTCGGGGATACAACCATCTCGTTTCGGCGAGCGACTGGGGGCACCCGCTGAGTTTCGGCAGCTCGTTCTCGGCGCTCATGTTCGGGCGCGACGAGGGCTTCTATTATCGCGCGACGGGGGCCGAGCTCACCGGGACGCGTGAAGCGGGCTTCGGCGGCGGCACTCACATCGAGTGGTCGGCGTTCGTCGAGCAGCAACGGACCGCGGCGGTGAAGACGACCTTTGCCGTGAACGGCGCCGATTTCCCGGCGAACATCACCGCCTGGCGCGGCACGTACGAGGGCGCCGCCGTGCGCTTCCAGAGCCAGCACGGCCTCGATCCACGCGGTCTCCGCTTGTTCAGCGATCTCAGATTGGAGGCCGCTCATGGCGACTCGATCTATGGCCGCGGCGCACTCGACCTCACCGCGTCCCACGGCCTCGGCCGCCTCGCCGGGGCGCTGACGGTTTCAGGCGGCAGCTCGCTCGGCGCCCTCCCGCCGCAGCGCCTCTGGTATCTCGGCGGCTCGAAAACGGTTCGCGGCCAAAGCCCCGACACGTCCTATTCCGGAAACGCCTTTTGGCTTTCGCGCCTCGAGATCGGCGCCAACGACGCCGGTATGCGTCCGACGGTGTTTGGAGATCTCGGATGGGTCGGTGATCGAAATCACATGACCCAGAACGTCAAGCCGATGAGCGGAGTTGGGGTCGGCGTCTCGTTTTTGGACGGAATGTTCAGGTTTGATGTCGCCCGAGGGATTTACCCAAGAAAGCAATTCCGGGTTGATCTGTCCTTGGAGTCGATGTTCTAATTCCAACTGAGAAAGGGCGACAACTGCTTTGAGCACGGAGGACACAGAGGAAATAGAGGACACGGAGGGAGTTCGTCTCGGGGACGGCCCCCTCTTTTCTACGAGCCCGGACAATCAATTTTTACGAACGACCTCGGCATACGTCTTCAAGCGGCCCTCTGTGTCCTCCATTTCCTCTGTGTCCTCTGTGTTTCAAAAACCGTTGTTAGCAGTAGGTCGGCTTGGGAAGCGTGAGCGGCATCACACAAAGGTTACATAAACAGCCTTGACGCCCTTGACTCCCCCCGTAGCTTGCGATCCATGACCTTCGCCCAGACCGCAATGTGTTGTTGTTGCGCGTGTCCCATGTGTCAACCGACACGTGGCGTTCTGGGCGTCCGCATGTAGCAACGAGCAACTCACTGCGACTCGCGCTCCGATCCCACGTCAGGATCGGAGCGCTTTTGTTTTCGCGAGTGCGAATGGCGTGACGGTCCAGGTGGCAGGAGAAAGCGGTCGAACCCACGACCCTTACCCGGACTGCCCTCATGCATCCCATCGCGATCTACCACGAACATCCCGACTGGTTCAAGCCGCTCTTCGCCGAGCTGGAGCGCCGCGACGTACCATACGTCCGCTTGGACGCCGCGGCGCATGCATTCGATCCCGCCGAGCGCGAAGTGCCGTACTCGCTCGTCTTCAACCGGGCGAGTCCGTCGGCGTACCTCCGCGGCCACCGCCAGACGACCTTCCACACGCTGCATTGGCTGAAGCATCTCGAACGGCTCGGCGTGCCGGTCGTCAACGGATCGACGGTGTACTCATTCGAGCTCTCGAAAGCCTCGCAGCTCGACCTGCTCGACGAGCTCGGCCTGCCGTTCCCGCGGGCGATCGCCATCAACGATCCGTCGCGAGCCGTCGACGCGGCGTCGGGGTTGCGCTACCCGGTGCTGATCAAGGCGAACATCGGCGGCAGCGGCGCGGGGATCGTCCGCTATGAGAACGAGGCGGCGCTCGCCGCCGCCGCCGCGCGGGGCGAAGTCGACCTCGGCGTCGACGGCGTCGCGCTCGTCCAGGAATCGGCGCCGCTTCGCGACGGACACATCGTCCGTGTCGAAACGCTCGGCGGGAAATACCTCTACGCAATCAAGGTCTATCCGGCGGTGGGCTCGTTCGATCTCTGCCCGGCCGATGCTTGCCAGACGACGACCGGCGTCGAGCTCGTGCGCGGCGCCTGCGCGGTGGACGCGCCGAAGACCGGACTCAAGGTCGAGCGATACGAGCCGCCGGTCGCGATCATCGAGCAAGTCGAAGCGATCTCGCGCCGTGCGGCGCTCGACGTGGGCGGTATCGAGTATCTCGTCGACGACCGCGACGGCAAGCACTACTTCTACGACGTCAATGCGCTCTCGAACTTCGTCGCCGACCCGGTGCACGTGCTCGGCTTCGACCCGTGGAAGCCGCTCGCCGACTATCTGCTCGAGCGCGCCGGCGCGCCCAAGCAAGAGCCGCGGAAGACGGAAAGCGGAATTCGTCGCGCAGCGCGCGAGACGGCGACCGCGCTCGCGTCGGCCATCATCTCCGCGCCGGCGCTGCCATGAGATACGGATACTGGTTGCCCGTCTTCGGCGGATGGTTGCGCAACGTCGACGACGAAGGGATGGCAGCGTCGTGGGAGTACGTGAGCCGGCTCGCCAAGCGCAGTGAAGAGATCGGCTACGACATCACGCTCGTCGCCGAATTGCTGCTCAACGACATCAAGGGGATCGCCGCGCCGTCGCTCGATGCGTGGTCCACGGCCGCGGCGTTGGCCGCGGTGACGGAGCGGCTCGAATTGATGGTCGCGGTGCGTCCGTCGTTCCATCCGCCGGCAATTCTCGCCAAGCAGGCGGCCAACATCGATCGGATTTCGAAGGGCCGGCTCGCGCTCAATGTCGTGTCGGCGTGGTGGAAGGACGAGGCGCGCCGCTTCGGCGCCGCGTTCGACGAGCACGACGATCGCTATGGACGCACGAGGGAGTGGCTCGACATCCTCGACGGCGCGTGGTCGAAGCCGGCGTTCAGCTACCACGGGCGCTTCTATCAACACGACGACATCGTGCTCGAACCGAAGCCGGTGTCGCGTCCGGGCCGTCCGCGTCCGGTGATCTATGCCGGCGGAGAATCGGAGGCGGCGAAGACGATGATCGCCCGGCAGTGCGACGCGTACGTCATGCACGGCGATCCTCCCGAGCGCATCGCGCCGAAGATCGCTGACATGCGCGAACGACGTGAACGAGCGTGCGAGGAAGCCGGAGTCGATCTGCCTCCCATGCAATTTGGCGTCGCGGCCTACACGATCGTGCGCGATTCACGCCACGAAATCGACGCGGAGCTCGAGCGGATCACGAACGTGTCCGAGGGATCACCCGGCTACGGCAACTATCGCGACTGGATCGCGAACACGAAGCTGGAACAACAAGTGACCTTGCAGGATTACTCGGTTTCAAATCGCGGCCTTCGCGCCGGGCTTGTTGGCACGCCCGAGCAGGTCGCGGAGCGAACCGCGCAATTCGCCGAAGCCGGCGTGGATCTCCTGTTGCTGCAATGCAGTCCGCAGCTGGAGGAGATGGAACGGTTCGCGGGGGAGGTCATCTCGGCCCGGGTCTGACGGCAACTGCCCGTGGGCCCGGGAGTTACGCCTTCCGAGCCCACCGATGTGTCGCAGAAGGAGGCAGGCCGTTGCAAGGCGCGAGTCGCGTCGTCTGTTTCATAAGCGATCTCGAAGATCGTAAAGTGCCTAATTGCAACGAGTTGAATTTGGAGCCGAGCCCCTCCGGCCGCTGGCCCAATAATTACCTAGTAGTGCACAATTTCTCCTTCCGTACGCCCGCACGGACAGCACTGTTTTTGTGAAGACCTCGCCGCCGCCGCTCACCAGTTCAAGTAATCCGCTTTGGGCCGACACCCGGGAGGCGACGGTCGTGGACGTGCTGGTGGGTCAGGCGCGGACTCGCGTCGTGCTCGCCGCGATGCTTGGGGTGGTAACGCTCACGCTGCAGATGTTGGGCGTGTTGGGCGGGCAGGAGCGTTTCGTCCTCGGCGCGACGGCCGGTTACATCGTGGCCGTCCGGGTGCTGACCATCGTCGCGCGACGGACCGGCCAGGCCGGCGACATGATCGTCGGCGCCACCGTGTTCAGCGATCTGGCGCTCGTGTTCGCGACGACGCTCGCCTCGTCGCCGGGCGCGCACTATTACAGAATTCTCATTCTGTCCTTCTTCGTCCTCAATGTCGCCGAATCGTTCTTCGGCGGCCGGCACGCGACGATCGGCCTGATGGCCGTTGTCGTCGGCTACCTCGCCGTCACCGGGGGCGGCACGGGGACGATGCACATCGAGAATCTCTGGACCATCGCCCTGTTCGCGGCGACGGAGCTCATGTTGATCACGCAGTACAGCCGGTTCCAGCGGCATCTCGAGCACATCGTCGAGCTGTTCGAGTGGGCGGAAGACGGCGACTTCAGCCACGCCTACGAGGTCAACCCGGAGCGGAACCCGGCCACCATCACGCGCGTCGGGCGCGCGTACAACCGCGTCCGGCTCAAGTTGGCGAGCATGGTGCTCACCGACCCGTTGACCGGGTGCCTCAACCGGCGCGGCCTCGACCAGGCGCTGGCGCGCGAAATCGCCCGCGCCTCACGCGCCGGCAGCAATCTCTCGCTGCTCGCCCTGGATCTCGACCACTTCAAGGAGATCAACGACACGTACGGCCACATCGCCGGCGACGTCGTCCTCCGTCAGGTCGGGGCGCTGCTCGCGCAGACCGCGCGCGCCGGTGACATGGTGGCCAGAACCGGGGGCGAGGAATTCACCGTCCTCCTCCCGGACACCGATGCCGACGGCGCGTATCACTCCGGCCTGCGCATCTGCGAGACGGTCCGGTCGCACGCGTTCATGGTGAACGGCAAGCGCCTCCACCTGACGATCAGCGTCGGCGTCGTCTCGTCGACCGCCGTCGGGGGCGACGCGGTCGGGACGAACCTGAAGGAGCACGCCGACGAGGCGTTGTACACCGCGAAACGGGCGGGCCGTGACCGCGTGAGCGTGTGGGACCAAACGCTCCCGCTGACGCTGACGCCGATTCACACGCTCGTCGTTCCCGCGAAATCCCGGCTCTGACGTGCGACGGCGCGGCCAGGTAGCCCTGGCCGCGCCTATCTTCGAGCGCGAGATTCAAGCGTCGCCGTTAGCGACGCGTCACGCTCACTTTGCCGTTCCTGCCGCGGGCCGGCCGGATCACGATGTCGATATCGCGCCCCAGCCGGGCCAGCATGCGAATGAGACGCTCCGTGGAAAATCCGCGCAGCTTGCCGGTGACGACCAGCGAGATCTGCGACGGCGCGTCGCGCATGATGTAGGCGGCCTCGGTCTGCGTGAGCTGCTGACTCTCCAGAATGCTGGCAATTTCCTTGGCGAGCACATTCTTGGGAATCACGGACTCGGGAACCGCTCGGGGGCGGCGAAGCGCTTTAGCTCGGGCCACGGTGTATTGGGTAAGTGGGGAGAGTGAAGTCGACCAAAGATTAGAGCGCTTTAATCTTATTGCCGATGGCTGACGGCGAAAAGGGTCGACTTCGATTTGTTAAAATGTTTGGAGTCGCTTTGCCTCAACATTGTGTCCAATTGAGCATACGCAAAACTGTTGTGCAATCGCCCGTGGACCTTAGGGTAACTTAGCCCCCTAGTCACGTAGTGCATATATCAAACTCTGATGACTGAATTCGCCGACCAGTTGCAGGACGCGCTCGGCCCGACCTATCAGCTCGACGATGAGCTGACCGGCGGCGGCATGAGTCGGGTCTTCGCGGCAATCGATCGCTCGCTCAACCGGCGCGTCGTCGTCAAGGTGCTGCCGCCCGATCTGGCGGCCGGCGTCAATCGCGAGCGCTTCCGCCGAGAGATCCAAGTCGCCGCGCAGCTCCAGCATCCGCACATCGTCCCGCTGCTGTCGGCGGGTGAGCATGGGGATCTGCTCTGGTACACCATGCCGTTCATCGATGGCGAATCGCTCCGCGCCGCGATCGAGAGAAAGAAATCTTTTTCCGCTCGCGAAGTCGTCCGCATCCTGCACGACGTGGTCGACGCACTCGCCTTCGCGCATGCGCGCGGCGTCATACATCGTGACATCAAGCCCGCCAACATCCTCACACAAGGCTCACACGCGCTCGTCACCGATTTCGGCGTCGCCAAAGCCATCAGCGCCGCACTGCCCATCGGCGCGGTCACCACCGCCGGAATTGCAATCGGGACGCCCGCTTACATGGCGCCAGAACAACTTGCCGGCGATCCAGCGGCGGATCATCGAATTGACATATACGCCGTGGGATTGTTGGCCTATGAATTGTTGACCGGCGTGTCGCCATTCACCGGCGCGTCGCCGCGTGAGACACTCGCCGCCCAGCTCACGCGCGATCCGGCGCCGCTGCATGAAGTCGCCCCCGGTGTGTCGCGCAATGTCTCGACGCTCGTCATGCGCTGTCTCGCCAAGGATCCCGACGCGCGTCCGCAGTCCGCCGACGAAATTCTCCAAGAGCTCGATTCGCTGACGATGCCATTCGGCGTGACGCCGCAAACCGGCGGCGTCGAAGCGCCGAACCGCAAGCGTCCATGGAGAAGCGTCGCCGCGGTTGCCATCCTCGCCGCCGTGCTTGGCGGAGTGGGCTACGCGGTCAGCCGCCAGCGCGATCGAACGACGAACGTCGGCTCGCGCCCAACACCGCCCACGGTGACGAGCGTCACAACTGACACATCGCGCCAGCTGTCTCCGCCCGCCGCGCCGGTACTCGCCGCGCCGGTGCCACCGCCGAAACCGGTCGTGAGCCACGACGACTCCGTGCGCATCGCCGCCGCCGTGGAGAAGCGCGTCGCGGCGGCCAAGCTACGGGACTCGATCGCGAAAGCAAAGCTCGCCGAGCAGACGCAGCGCAAAATGATGGACTCGATCATCGCGGCGAACTCGGGGAGCGGAGCGGTCGCCGGCGCCGGCGCCCCGCGACGGCTGATCATCGCCGAGCAACCTGAGATCGCGCAATGGCCGGAGGCGGCGCTGCTCGGGCGGGCCGTGGCCGACAGCCTGCGCCGGATGCTGCGCGGCCGCTCCAGACAGTACACTCTCGTCGATCAGGACTCGGTGCGCTCGGCACTCACTCGGTCGCGAGACGTCACCGAAATGGGGCGCGCATTCGCCAGCGAGCTACTCGTGTCCATCCGGCTCACGCCGCTGCCACGAGACTCGGCGGTGCTCATGCTCCAGCTGTGGGACCTCGGAGCGAGCAACGCTTATCGCTCGCGGATGAGCGGTGGCCGGAAAGTCGCCAGGAATGAAGTACTTGCCGGGTTGGACGCCGTGCTTCTCAGCACGCTCACCTACCTCGACGAGATGTCTCGCGCGCCTCGTCGTCCCCCGCCGGCGCCGACTCCTCCGCCTAGCGGACGCTGAGCAGCGGAAGGACGCGGCGCTTGCCGTCGTTGTCGGAGATGTTGATCAGTCCGACCTGCGCGCCGTGGAGATCGTGCGCGTAATTCCACAGGCCAATCGTGAGGCCGTGCTGCGAGCCGCTCACGTTGTTCACCGCCGCCAGTGCGCCGCCGTCGAAGCGTCCCTTCTCATCGACCTTGAAGTAAGCGCCGGTGAGCACGATGGCCTTCACGTCCACACCGCCGACCCCAACGAGGCTGGCGGCGACACCGTTCAGCTTCGGCGCACCGACGCCCACGCCACCAATCGCGAGGCCCCTGACCGTTCCGCCGGAGCCGACACCCACGCCGCCAATCAGCAGTCCGGTCGTGTTGCCGCCGGTCCCGACCCCGACACCACCGATGCCGATCCCGGTGAAATCACCGGCCCCGCCGACACCGATCCCGCCGATTGCCACGCCTTTGACATTGCCGCCGCCTCCGACGCCGATGCCGCCGATGCTTAGGCCGGTGAGATCAGCGCCGCCGCCAACCCCGATGCCGCCGATTTGAATACCTCTTAGCGCGCCGCCGCTTCCCACCCCGATGCCGCCCAAGGTTATCCCTTCGACGCGGCCGCCCGCTCCCACTCCAATCCCGCCGACGAAGATGCCCTTCATATCCATCCCGCCGCCCAACCCAACGAGGGCAAGCCCAACGCCGTTGAACGTGTTCTCGACGCCGACGCCAAGCACCCCGATGCCGACGCCGTTGATGTGCGCCGCTCCCGTCGCCGGAAGACCGAGCGCGACGCCGTTCACCGTTCCCTTGGCCGGGGAGTAGGGAACCCAGATGGTCGCGTTGACGCCGTTGAGGCGTTCCAGATGCCGGTCGCGGAAGTTGAAACGCAAGCCGTTCATATTCGGTTTATCGCCAATGGCGAGACCGTTCCCGTCAACCGTCAGGTCAATGACCTGGGCATTCAGCGGAGCCGCGAACAGGATGGCAGCGGAGAGGAGGCGAAGCAGGCGCATTGTCGGAGGGAGGTGGGCTGACCCAATGTACGACTTGGGAGGTGGGATGTTTCGCCGTTCGTTGATGCTGATATTGGGACTCGCTGCGTGCTCGCGCGTGCAGCTTTCCCCGACCCCGGACGGGGGCGGAGTAAGTACGCGGGAGCTCGAACAGCGGCTTACCGCGTTTGCGCATGATTCGATGATGGGGCGCGAGGCGGGCACGGTCTGGAACGCAAAAGCGACGGATTACGTCGCCGCGCAGTTCAAGGCGCTTGGCGTTCGGCCGGCCGGAGAGGAAGGCGGGTTCTTTCAAATCGTAGAAGGGCTCAAACCCTCCGACCCCTCGCTGCAGATTGCCCCCGCGCGCAACGTGATCGGCATCATTCCTGGGAGTGATCCGGCGTTGCGCGGCGAGTACGTCGCGATCACCGCGCACAACGATCACGTCGGGTTCAATCATCGTCCGGTAGATCACGACTCCCTCCGCGCCTTCAACGCGATCGTCCGGCCACTCGGCGCCGACAGTCCGAATCGACCCGCAACGCCCGAGGAAGCGGCTCACATCGCGCGGATCCTCGACTCGCTGAGAAAGATTCATTCGCCGCGACTCGATTCGATCCGTAACGGCGCAGACGACGACGGCAGCGGGACGATCGCGCTGATCGAAATCGCCCGAGTGCTGACGCGTTCCGGCGCGCGTCCGAGGCGATCCATTCTGCTCGTCTCGCACACCGGGGAAGAGAAAGGCTTGCTCGGCTCCGACTGGTACACCGATCATCCGACCGTGCCGATCGATGCGATCGTCGCCGAGTTCGATGTCGATATGATCGGGCGAGGCGCGGCGACGGATATCACGGCGGGCGGTCCGACGTATCTCGAGGTCGTGGGGCTGCGGCGGCTGTCGAAGGAGTTCGGCGACTTGGTCGAGGCGGCGAACGCGCGCGAGTCGATGCCGTTCGTCTTCAACTACGAGTACGACGCGCCGGGTCATCCCGATCAGTACTACTGTCGCGCCGATCACTACAGCTACGCGCGCTACGGAGTTCCCAGCGTCTCTCTCTCCCGGGGCCTGCACCGCGACTACCACCAGATAACCGACGAGGCGCAGTACATCGACTATCCCGATTACGCGCGACTCACGCAGATGGTGCTCGACGCGGCCGTTTTCGTCGCGAACGCCGATCATCGCCCGCGGCTCGACGGACCAAAGCCGACGAATCCTCACGTGCCCTGCCGGCAATAGATCATGCTGCGCGTCGCGCTGGCGACCTACGAATCGGCGCCCGAGCTCGCGCCCGACGACCGGCCCCTCGTACCGGCGCTGGCTCGAGTCGGCGTTCGCGCCGAACCGGCCGTGTGGTCCGATGCGTCGCTGCCATGGGAGTCGTTCGATGCGGTCGTGATACGATCGTGCTGGGACTATCATCTCCGTGTCGCCGAATTCTTTTCATGGCTCGATCGCCTCGAGTCGGCCGACATCCGGGTCTGGAATCCGCCCACGATCGTGCGCTGGAACGCGGACAAGCGGTACCTGCTCGATCTCACGCGACGCGGCGTTCCGACGATCCCGACGATGATCGCGCTACGCGGTCGTCCTGGCGACGTCGAGGCGATCGTGCACGCCGAAGGCTGGCGGCGCGTCGTCGTCAAACCGGCGATCTCGGCGAGCGGGTTCGAGACCCACAGTCTCACGAGCCCGTTCGACGCCGCGGCACGGGCGACGATCGAGCGTGTCGCGGGCCTGAGCCACCTCCTCGTGCAGCCGTTCGTCGAAGAGATTCCGCGAGACGGCGAGCTCTCCTTCACATTTATCGACGGCCGATTCAGCCACGCCACGCTCAAACGGGCGCGAACGGGGGAATTCCGCGTGCAGACGGAACATGGCGGCTCGGTCGAGAATACGACCGTCGACGCGACCCTCGTCGAGCAGGCTTCTCGCGTGCTCGGCGCCGTCGACGACGTGCCGCTCTACGCGCGCGTCGACGGTGTCGTGCGCGGCGGCGATCTCCTGCTTATGGAGCTCGAGCTCATCGAGCCGAACGTGTTTCTGGGCGCGCGCGACGGCGCGGTGGACGACCTCGCCGCGGCGATTCGCTCGCGGCTCGACGCTTAGAAGCGGCGCGTTTCGCCGTGCGCGAACGTCCAGTTGCGATCGGGCTGGAGCTCGGCGTGCTGCCACAGCTGGGCGAAGCGCCGGGGTGGCTCTTCGACCGCCTCGTCGGTCAGGCGGAAGGTGCCCCAGTGCAGCGCGAGACAGGGCGGCTGCACTCCCGGCGCTCGCAGCGCCTGATACGCCTGAACGGCGTCCTCGGGGTTCATGTGTACGCTGCGCATGAACCAGCGTGGCTCGTACGCTCCAATCGGCAGCATCACGAGATCGAACGGCCCACAGCGACGACCGATTTCCTCGAACTCCGGGTGTAGCGCCGTATCACCGGCGAAGTAAACGCGAACGCCGTTGGTCTCGAGCGTCCAGCCGCACCAGAGCGTGTTGCCACGATCGCCGATGCTCCGTGCGCTGAAGTGCTGCGCCGGAACGCACGTCGCCGTGTAGGAGAGCGTCTCGACCGACTCCCACCAATCACGCTCGACGATGTGTCGCACGCCGAACGACCGCAGCAGGCGTCCCAATCTCAACGGACAAAGCCACGCCGCCGCGGGGAAGCGTTGCGCGAGGCGGCGCACGGTCGGCGCGTCGAGGTGGTCGTAGTGGTTATGCGAGAGCAGCACGAGGTCGATCTCGGGCAATTGCTCGAAGCGGACTCCCGGCGGCATGAGCCGGCGCGGACCGATCCATCGAATGGGAGAGGCTCGGTCGCTCCACACCGGATCCGTCAAAACATTGAACGGCCCGACTTGAAGCAGGACGGTCGAATGGCCGACCCAGGTCACCGATCGATAATCGCGCGCGGCGCGCGGCGCGGCGATCACCGGTGTTCGTATCGGCAAGGAGCCGCGCGGTGGACTGGGCGGGATCGGTTTCCGGCGACGCTCCTGTAATCGCCATCGGAGAAAATCGCCAAAACCGTGCGGTTCGGTGCCGGGCCACGGGTTCTGAAACCCGCCGCCCGGCCGATGATGCGGCGGCGACGTCAATCCGCGCGCATGGCGATGACCGGGTCGACGCGCGCCGCACGCCGCGCCGGCAGATAGCTCGCCAACGACGCAACTCCGACGAGCACCGCGGCAACAGTGGCGAAGGTCAGCATGTCAGTCGCTTGCACACCGTACAGTAAGGCGGCGAGCAAGTGGACGAGCCAGAGGGCACCGGCGACGCCGATGGCCACCCCGATGACACTGAGCCCAATTCCCTGACTGAGTACGAGACGCAAGACGCGATCGTGCGTCGCGCCGAGCGCGATGCGAATGCCGAGCTCACGCGTCCGCTGCGCGACGGAGTAGGAGATCACGCCATAGATGCCGAGCGCCGCGAGCAGCAGCGCCAGGCCTCCGAACGCCGAGAGCAGCGTCGTGTAAAAGCGCGGCTGCGCGACGGATTCAGAAACGACGTCTTCCATCGTCCGCAGCTCGTAGACGGGCATCGCCGGATCCACGGCTTGAACCGTCTCGCGGATCGCCGCCGACAGCGTCGCGACGTCGGACGTTGATCGCACGAGGATCGACATGTCGCTGATCGGGAACGTCCCCCAGCCGAGGTACGTCGTCGGGTACGCTTCGGACGCCAGGCCGCGTTGCTTTACGTCGCCGACGATCCCGATGATCTCGCCCCTCGCCGTGACGTTGCTCTTCGCGTTGGCGAGCGTATCGTGGTCGATGCCAAGCGTGATGCGCTTCCCGATCGCGTTCTGATTGGGAAAATACTTCTTCGCGAAAGACTCGGACACGACGACGACCTGCGGTACCCCGAAGTTCTCTTCTTGCGGCGCGAAGGCGCGGCCGCGGAGGACCGGGATCCCCATGTTCGCGAAGAAATTCCACGACACGGGATGCACTTCGGTGAGCATGCGCTTCTCTTCCGGCGTCGGCGGCTGCCCGTCGAC
This sequence comes from Gemmatimonadaceae bacterium, assembly GCA_035535975.1. GTDB lineage: Bacteria > Gemmatimonadota > Gemmatimonadetes > Gemmatimonadales > Gemmatimonadaceae > JAQBQB01. Next base: position 16,004 of record DATLPC010000095.1, read on the forward strand.
GTCGAACGACGTGCGCATTGCGTGTGGCTCCATCGGCCGCGAGAACGCGACGGCGACCGATTGCGTTCCCGGCAGCGCCGAGAGACGATCGCGGAGCGAATTGGTGAACGCGCGAACGTCGCGATCGTTTGGATACTTCACCGACGGAAGCGACACGTTGAACGAGACGACGCGCTCCGGACGGAATCCCGGATTCACGCGCAGAAGATTTGCAAAACTGCGAATCAGCAGTCCGGCACCGACGAGCAGGACGACGGCGAGCGCCATCTCCGTGATCACCAGCGCGCTTCTCGTGCGCTGCGCGCCGCGCTTGCTGCTCGATCCGCGCACGGCATCCTTGAGCATCTGCCCGAGCTCCGCGCGCGCCGCATGAATCGCCGGAACGAGACCGAACACGACGCCAGTCAGCAGCGCGAGACCGGCGCAGAAGAGCAGAACGCGCCCGTCGACGGCGATGTCATCGAGGCGTGGCAATCCGCGCGGTCCAAAGGCGACGATTGCGTCGACGGCCCATGCGGCCAGCGCCGCGCCGATCACGGCGCCAAGCGCCGAGAGCATGACGCTCTCGGTGATCAACTGACGAACGATCCGCCCGCGTCCCGCGCCGAGCGCCGTCCGGACGGCGATCTCCGTCTCGCGGCCGGCGGCCCGAACGAGCAACAGGTTCGCCACGTTTGCGCAGGCGATCAGCAACACGAAACCGGTGGCGCCGAGCAGCGTGAACAACACGTTGCGGACGTCGCCGACGATGGTCGTTTCGATGCGCTCGATCGATCCGCCGAAGTTCGTATTCGACCGCGGATATTGTGCGCGCAGCTGCTCGCCGATCGTCCGCATGTCGCGCTGCGCGACATCGAAAGAAACGCCCGGTTTGATTCTCCCGATCGCGTTGAGAAAATGCGCGCCGCGATTTTCCGGATCCGTCATCCACGGCTCGAACTCGAACGGCGTCCACAGGTCGGGCTGTCTCGGATAGGTGAGCGTCGACGGCGCGACGCCGACCACCTTGTAGTCCTGCCCGTTGATCGAAATGACTCGGCCGAGAACGGCCGGGTCGGCGGAGAACGTGTTACGCCACAGCTTCTCGGAGATGACGGCGACGCGTTCCGCGCCCTTCTGATCCTCGTTGGCGAGGAATCCGCGACCGAGTCGCATCGGCATTCCGAGGAGCTCGAAGAAGCGCGCGCCGACGGCGGCGGAGTTCAACCGCACCGGCGCGGCGCCGGACACGCTCAAGTTCGCGCTGTTGCCCGGCTGGACCGCGGCCATTCCGACGAAGCTGTGGGTACGGTCGCGATAGTCGATGAAGTCCGGAGCGGATAGCGACTGGAGCGTGCCCTCGCGATTTGTCGAGCCGACGACAACCACATTGCCCGGATCGCGGAAGGGCAGTGGCTTGAGGAGCACGCCGTTCACAAGGCTGAACACCGCGGTCGTAGCCCCGATAGCGAGGGCGAGCGTGACGACGGCGATCAACGTGAAGCCGGGCGTGCGAACGAGCTTGCGCGCCGCGTAGCGAATGTCCTGGCGAAGCGTATCCATGATTCTCGAATGTTATGAAACGGAGCGGAGGAGAGAAACAATCGTGCCGTCCCGCATGCGCTCAAGTCGCTGGATTTCAACGCATTACACGATCGTGTGTGCTCGATCGCGTTCGCTCGTGGGAACGACCGTCCCAAAATCGAACGGCAGTTTGTGACGGCCCAACCCCCGCCCGACGACAACCTCTACGCGAGACGCAGCGGTTTGCCCGTGTGATTTGGCGCTCGCTCGCCATCGCGGAGCGCCATCGCTCCATTCACGATCACCGCCGAAATCCCCACCGGATACTGAAACGGCTCCTCGTAGGTCGCCTTGTCCGCCACTGTCGCCGGATCGAACACCACCACATCTCCCGCCATGCGTGGCGCGATACGGCCGCGGTCGGTGAGGTGAATGCGCGACGCCGGCTGCGCGGTCATCTTGTGGATGGCTTGTGCCAGGGTGAGCGCTTTGCGCTCGCGCACGTAACGGCCGAGTACTCGCGGGAAGGTGCCGAGCCCACGTGGATGCGGATGACCGCGGCGAGATGGGCCGTCGACCGCGAACGCGCCGCCGTCGCTGCAGACCATGCCCTGCGGGTGGGCGAGAATCCGGTCGAGATTGTCTTCGCTCATCGCGAATCCGACCATGCCGACATTGCCGCGACTCCGCTGCAGCAGCGCCATCGCCATCGCGTACGGGTCCATGTTCTGATTCTTCGCGTACGCGCCAAGCCGCGCGCCTTCCGCCGGCCGATCGGTTGGGTCGGCCACGTTGGCGATCATCACGTTGTCCCAGCCGCCGAGCAGTTCGATCTTGGCGAGGGTCTCCTGCTTGATCTTGTCGGCGGTCGACGGATCGGTGAGTCGCCCGAGGAACGCCGCGGTGCTGCCGTCGCGACTCCAGACGGGGAAGAGGTTGGTCAGTCCCGTTTGGTAGGCGATGTACGGATAACGGTCGAACGCCGCGTCGCACCCCGCGGCGCGCGCGGCCGCGACTCGCGCGAAGGCGGTGTCGAGCTTGCCCCAATTGCGCGGGCCCTGCGTCTTGAGATGCGAGATCTGTAATGGGCAGCCGGCGCCGCGCGCGACGGCAATCGCCTCGTCGATCGCCTCGATGAGACGGTCGTCCTCGTTGCGCATGTGTGTCGCGTACGGGAGACGACGCGCCGCGAGCGGCTTACACAGGGCGATGAGCTCGTCGCGGGGAGCGAACGCGCCCGGCGTGTACTCGAGGCCCGTCGACGCACCGCACGCCCCGTCGGCGATCGCGGCGCGAACGAGCTGCTCCATGCGCGCCAACTCCTGCGCTGTCGCCGGCCGGTCGTCGCCCCCGACGACGACGTCGCGAATCGTCCCGAGTCCGACCATCGACGCCACGTTCACCGCCGGATGAAGCCGGTCGATTGCCGACCAGAGCTCGGCGAACCCGGCGAACTGACGCCGCGCGTCGTCCTCGCGGCCTTCCCCGGTCGCGCGCGGCGCGCGAGACGAGCCGTCCTGCCCGACCACGATCGTCGTGATCCCTTGCCGCACGAGCGACTCGGCGCGCGGGTCCTCCCACAGGCTGCCGTCGCCGTGCGAATGGATGTCGATGAAGCCCGGCGCCACCGCGAGCCCGCGGGCGTCAATCTCGGTCGTACCGCGGTCGGTCGCTTTGCGCGCCACCGAAACGATTCGTCCATTCGCGATGACGACGTCGAGCGTTCGTCCCGGCGTGCCAAGTCCGTCGAAGACGAGGCCGTTGCGGATGACGATGTCGGCCCCCGCCCTCGAGCGAAGGATGATGGCCGGCGCGCCAAGCATCGCGGCGGCGGCGCCGGTCGTGCGGAGGAATTCGCGGCGTGTTGTCATGATTGTGAAAGGATCGACGGACATTGCCGTGCGCGCCACTGTCGCGCAACCTCCGCGGCGTATACTCATGCACCACACCGTCCGGAGAGCTGTAATGGTTGTCCGCCGCCTCGTGGTCGCGGTTGTTCTGACGGCGTCGACGACAGCGATCGCCGCGGCGCAGGAATCGCCCTTCGTCCTGCCGGCGCCCACCGGCCAGTTCGCGGTCGGGACGACGTCGTGGTTTGTCGTCGATCCCACGCGTCGCGAATCCTTCGTGAGCTCGAACACGCCACGCTCGGTCGAGGTGGTCGCCTGGTATCCGACGACATCTTCCGCCGCGGGAACGCGACCGGTCCGAGCGCCATATCTCCGCGACGGCCTGATCGAGGCGGAGACCTTCGCCAAGGCGTTGAGAAAGCCGGGCGCGTTCGACCATCTCGCCGGCGTGCAGACGCACTCGTTAACGGACGCGGCGCCATCGGGTCAGCCGGCGAGTCTACCAGTGCTCGTCTTTTCCCATGGCTACACCGGACCGCTCAGCGCGTACGCCGCGCTGCTCGAGGACCTGGCGAGTCACGGGTACATCGTGCTCAGCGTCGGCCATTCGTACGAAGCGGTCGCCGTGCGGCAACCAGATGGATCTGTCGCCACGATGCTCGACTCATCAGGCGGCATGCGGCAGGGGATCGTCGACGTTCTCACAGAGTGGCGGGACGAAGACAGCACCATGGCGCGCGTTACGCGCGCTCCAAGTGAATCGGAGCAGCTGCGGATCCTCAAGGCGTACATCAGCCGCGTACCGAAGACCGAAGCCGTCATCAACCGGTGGGTTACCGATAACAGGTCGGTGCTCGACCAGTTCGCCCGGTCGACCGCCGGTATTGCCGGAGAGCTTCGACGACGCGCGGACCTGAATCGCATCGGCGTATTCGGTCACTCCATGGGCGGAGTGGTTGCCGGAGAGTTCTGTCTCCTGGACAAGCGCTGCCGTGCAGGGCTGAACCTCGACGGGATTCCCCAGTCGGGTTCGATGATCGGCTCGCGCATGCCGCGGCCGTTCATGATGGTGTACTCGGCGCGCCCCGGGCGACTCGGGGCGAGCGACGCGATCTATCGTCGCGCGGCGTCGCCGTACTATCGGGTCGACGTCGATAGCACACGGCACGTCGATTTCAGCGATATGATCTTCTGGGGCGGGCCGCTCAAGGCCGCCGGGGCGTCTGGAAGCATCGCTCCCGAGCGTGCCGTCGAAGCGACCCGGCTCATCGTGCGGCAGTATTTCGACCAGGAGCTACGAGGGGTCCCGAGTCCTCTGCTGAGGGGGACGCTGAAGCTCAACGATGTTCACGTCCGGTCGCCGTCGAGCTCACGGGCGCCTTAGTCAACGACGGAAATCGTTCTCCGGGCTGTCGGGGTCGGTCGGATCGATGCCGTCGGCGACCGGGTCCGAGTAGCTGACGCGATTGTCGAATCCCGCGGGCGGCGCGTTCGCGATCCGTCCCTGCGGCTGCTTTCGCGCCGCGTCGCTCACTTCATCATTGCGACGCTTTTCGGCGAGCAGATGCTCTTCGACCTCTCGGTCGTAGTTGTCCATGTTTGATTTCCTCCCGAACCCGAGCAGCCGCAAGACTGGGACCTCTCCACAACGCTCCACATAGGAGTCTGACCCCTAACAAAAACGGCAACAAAAAGGAGTCTGACCCCTAACGCAGTGGTTTGGTGACTGGGGGAAATAGAAAGGGCCGGATGAGCGATGTCATCCGGCCCTTGCTACAACTTATTTCGTGAAACGATCAGCGTCGCGGATTCATCGGCGTGATCGGGAAGTGCGTTGTACCGCCGCCTGGGAGCGGATAGCCGCCCGGACGAGTGTAGATTTGGCCGCCACCGATCGGGTGACCGCGCCGCGTCGTGCGCGGATCGCAGTGATCGTCGTCGCCCACCGCGCCACCGCGGATGACGGCGCCGAAGATCGCGCCGATCACCGAGCCCGCGCCGGCGTTCGCCGGAATCTGGCCGGCCGACGGATAGTTCTGCGCCGGGACCGGAGCCGGTCGAGCCATTGGCGGAGCGTCAGGAGACGGAGTCTCCGACGGCGCCGGGGCCGCGGCCATCACCTGTACCTGCGGTACCTCGGTCGGGATCTCCGCGACCTGGACCGGTTTAGCCGACGCCTTGACCGTGGGGTTCTTTGTGCGAACCACCTTCGGGCCCTGAGGCGCCGCTTTCGGCCGGACAGCGAGCTCTTTCTTGCTCTGCGGCGAGAGCTCGTCCGGACTGATTTGAATGTTCTGGACCTGCGACGCGAGTTGTAGGTCGCGCTTCAAGTCGGCTGACATGTCTGCCGACGTCGGCGTTTTGCTCTTCCCGCAAGCGATCGCGACGACAGCCGTCGACCCCAGCGCCAATGTCATGAGCCTGCGCACGTTCCCCCCTGGACCGGTCGGAGTCGCGTGCACCTATGCGCACGCGACGCGGAACTTGAAAAGGCATTCCCCGGGCCAGTCGTTAACCCGTGATTTGGGAATTTGGTAATAAACATCGTCACCCCGGAGTGACGCTGCCGTCCCCGCACGTGGACAAATGTCGTCCTCTGAAGACACTCGAGCGATCTCTCACCCTGACAGAGTCGACGCGCGCTTTCCCGGGTACAATTCGACGCTATGTTGCCCGCCATGTCAATCACCCGAAGGGCCGAGCGGTTCCGTTTCGCTGCGATGCTCGGCGCCACGATCGCGCTCGCGGCCGCCTGCGGCTCGGGCACGACGATGTCGGCGGGCGAGCGCCAGGCGATCGCCGATTCGATCAGCCGGCAGGTCAAGGCGGCGTACGATCTCTCCAAGCCGAACGTCGAGCAACGGCTGCTCAGCCTCTACCCTCCCTCGGGGCGTGTCGTGTCGGCGGCGGCCGGCCAGATGCTGACCTCTCGCGACTCGCTGGCAATGGGCATCAAGGCGTTTTGGGACAACGTCGGCGTCAACATGCGAGAGCCGAAATGGATCTGGGACCAGATGGTCATCGACGTCCTGGCGCCGAACGCGGCCGTCATGACGGCTCGCTACCACATCCCGCACCTGACGCCGCGCAACCAACCGCACACACTGGGCGGGGCGTGGACGGCGGTGTTCGAGAAGCGTGACGGCCGATGGTACATCATCCAGGAGCACCTGTCGGATCTGCCGTCAGTACCCGATTCGGCCATGGCGATGCCGATGCCGCCGGGTATGAAAATGCCGACCAAGAAATAACCCAAGAGGCGCCGTCGCCGACGCGCGGCCGCCGCCGATCGCTAAGGAACGGCTCCCGCCGCTCCGGCGCGTCGCGGATCGCCTCCCGCCGTGACGCGTCCCTTCTCGATCTTGATCGCCGCGCCGTATCCCTCACGCAGCTCGCCCGGCAGCGACACGATCTGCGTGCGATAGCCGAGCTGCTCGAGCCGCTTCATCACTTCGGGCGAAAAGCCGTCTTCCATCTGAACGGTGGCGCCCGTGGGCGCCGCGTTCGCCGCGCCGCCCCCACGGCCCCCGCCGAATCCGCCGCCGACGAGGAAGCGCGGCAACTCGAGCGCCGACTGCGGATCGAGGTGCTGGTCGATCATCCCGACGAGCACCTGGTACACCGCCGACGTGATCCACGCATTGCCCGCCGCGCCGAGCGCCATCACGGCGTGACGCGACGAGCCGGATCCCTCGAAGACGATCGTCGGCGCGAGCGTGCTGCCATGTCGCGCGAAGGGAAGCCGAGCGCCGGCGGAGTTCGGGTCGCTGCCGTACGAGGCGAGCTTGTCGTTGTATATAAATCCTAGTCCCGGCGTGACGTAGAAATTGCCGCCCCACGTACCGAGCGTCTGCGTCGTGGCGACGACATTGCCGTCCGCGTCGGCGACGACGAACGCCGTCGTCCCCGCGGCGCGACAGCTCGGCGCCTGCGTCGCGCCGTAGCCGTGGGCGATGCATTCCGGATCGCGCGACATCTCGATGCTCGCGGTCTTGGTGCCGGGCTGCGCGCAGCTCAGCGTGTCGCCGCGCAGCGTCGCCAGATTCAGCGCCTTCGACGGATCGAAGCACCGCCAGCGAATGCGCGCCGTGTCCTTGTTGGTGAAGGGCTCGGTGTTCACCGGCCAAAAGGAGGGATCGGCGATCCGATTCCGCTGGTTGGGAACGAGCTGCCAGGCCGCGATCATCGCGTGCAGCGTGCCCGCGTCGTCGGCATACGGTTTCGGCTGCTGATACAGCTCGAGAAGATTCAACTTGCCGGCGAGATCGGCGCCGCCCGACACCGGCGGTGCGCTCGAATAGAACGTGTATCCGCGATACGTGCTCGACACGGCCTCGCGCTCGGCGGCGAAGTAGTGCGCCATGTCGCTCAGCTTGATCGCATTGCCCTTCGCGTGGAGATCGTTCACCAAGCGCTTGGCGATTTCGCCCTTGTAAAACGCGTCGGCGCCGCCCTTGGCGATCTGCTCGAGCGTCCAGGCGAGGTCAGGATTCTTCAGCGTGTCGCCGGCGTGCAGCGGCTGGCCGTCGCGGAAGAAGAGGGCCTTGCTCCCGTCGTACTTCAGAAATTGCTCGCGCTCCGTGGCGAGCGTCGTCGCGAGCCCTTCACTCACGACGTAGCCGTCGCGCGCGGCGCGAATCGCCGGCTGCAGCAGATCCGACCACTGAAGCTTCTTGCTGCCGAACTTCTGCCAGGCGAGGTACATCGCGGCGACCGTACCCGGAACGTTCGCGAGCACCGGACCGCCGTCAGGCAGACGGCCGTTGACGAGCAGCGACGTGTTCGCGAGACCCGCGTCCTCCGGCACGCGCGTCATGAACTCGATGAGCTGAGGGCGATCCATGCCGCGTTGTTGTACGAGCATCTGTCCGTATCCGCCGGGCCCGCTCGCGTCGGGCTCGACGACGCCAAGCGCGAACGAGACCGCCACCGCCGCATCGACGACGTTGCCGCCCTTCGCGAGCATCTCGACGCCGGCGGCCGTCGCCACGGGATGCGCGCTCGACACGGCGGCGCGTCCGGTGGCCGGCTCACGATACGGCGGGTGCTCACGCAGCATGTCGTGCATCACCGTTTTCAGCTCGTCGTCGTTCGACGCGGCCAGCGCGCGCGGACGATACTTCGCTTTCAGCGCGTCCCACTTTGCGCGGCGCGCGGTTGCGTCCGGCGTCGAGTAGTAGAGAGACGCCGTGCGCATCCAGAGTTGGTCGAACGCGTCGGCATTGTGGCGCTCACGATCGACCGTCTTCGCCAAACCCGACTGCTCGACGAGCTGTTGATCGGGTGGAATGGGCGCGTCCACCATCCATAGCTTGCCGCTCGTCGCCGCGAGCAGGTTCGCCTCGCGGTCGCCCGTTCGGTCGGGATCGCCGTTGTAGCCGACGGGAGCGATCGCGTCCGCGGGCAGGTCGGCCAGCGCCACGGTTTTGCCGTCGGGATTCCACGCGGACTCAGCGTGCCGCGTGCTGAGCACGTTGACGTAGCGGCCGTCGAGCGGGGTGACGTAAATCGAACCGCGCAGTCCGGTGGCGGTCCACGAGAGCCGATCGCCCGAAGGCGCCCACGACGGCCGCTCGATACGCGGATCCGTGAGCACAACGCTGTCGCGTCCCGACGCGAGATCGCGCACGTGGAGCTTTCGAGTTCCGTCGCCGATTGCAACGTACGCGACGCGATTCCCATCGGCTGAAACGGACGGCCATTGTTCGACGACTCGATCGGACGTGAGCTTCGCTTCCGCGCCACTCGGCTGTCGGATCCAGAGCCTTGCCGCGCCGAGTCGGCCGCGCACGAAGATGACGCGACCGTCCCGCGCGACGGCTGGCTGCCCATCGCCCAGCGCGGAAGTCGTCAAGCGCTCAGGGGAGGGGGAGGCCTCGGCGGACGCGCTACTGGGGGCGACTGATACGCGCCACAGATCGAACTTGCCCGCGCGATCCGAGGAGAAGACGATGGCCGAGCCGTCCGGGGTCCACGCCGGCTCGCGGTCCCAGGCGGGCCCCGACGTGACACGACTCCACTCACCGCTCTTCGACACGATCCACAGGTCGCCGTCGACGCTTACGGCCAGGCGGCCATCTCGCGCGTAGGCGGGATTCCGCGCAGCGGGTCCAGTGGTCTGAGTTGCCGGCGCGGGCGTTTGAAGGAGAAGCGCGGCGATGACGAACGACAGCATTCCGTATAGCTCCGTAGGGGCGACGTCGTGGGCGAAGATTAATGCGTGTACGCGGCAGGAAGGCACGCCTTCTGCGCGGGGTCGCCCCGTTCCTATTCCGGAGGTCGACCATGCCAAGAGGCGACAAGAGCTCCTACACCGACAAACAAAAACGCCAAGCCGAGCATATCGAAGAAGGATATGAGGACCGTGGCGTCGGAAAGAACGAGGCTGAGCGCCGAGCGTGGGCAACAGTGAACGCGATGACGCACGGCGGCAAGAAGTCAGGCTCGGGACGCGGGCGCAGCGAGGACCATTCGGCCGCGCGGAAGGGTGGTCGCAAGGGAGGATCGAGCCAATCGCATTCCGAGCGTTCACGCGCCGCAAAGAAAGGTTGGGCGACGCGGCGGCGCGAAGGTTGACCGTCATCCTGAGGAGCGAAGCGACGAAGGACCTACTGTCCTTGACCGGTTACCGGGTCAGGCGAGTAGGTCCTTCGGTCAGTGCGTTCGCTCAGGATGACGGCTAGTCCGCCCTCAACGCCTCGTTCGGATCGACTCGCGCGGCGCGCAGAGCAGGCGCCAGGCTCGCGACGATGGCCGTGAGCGTCAGGGTAACTACGACCGCGATCAGCACCGGCGGATCTTTCGGGGAGACCTCGAACAGCAGCGGCGCGACCCATCTGCCGGCGGCGAGAGCGATCAGGCTGCCGAGCAGCACGCCGGGCAGTACGACGCGCAGCCCTTCCCGGACGATTAGCGACACGACGTCGCGTACCTGAGCGCCGAGTGCGACGCGAACGCCCATCTCGTGGGTTCGTTGCGTGACGTTGTAGGCAATCACACTGTAGAGGCCGATCGCGGCGAGCACGAGCGCCAGCGCGCCGAAGATCGCGAACATGATCGCGCCGAGTCGCCAGGATCGAACGACGGGAGCAATGATCGCCGACATCGGCGTCACCGTCACGTACGACGCGCCCGGCATCAACTTCTGAAGGCTGCGTCGTACCGCCTCGACTTGCGACTCCGCCGGGCCGCGCGTCCGGACGAACACACCACCGTCTTGCGGATGGAACTGCGCGATCGGCAGATAGTAATGCATCTCGGTCTCCGAGATGCTGCCGCGTCGCACGTCCTCGGCGATCCCGACAACCGTCGTGCAAGGCATGGTGTCTTCGTTCACGCGGACGCATTTGCCCAGGGCGTCCTCGTTCGGCCAAAGCTTCTTGGCCATCGACTCGCCGACGACCATGACGAGCGGCGCGTTGCTCACGTCGGTCGTCGAGAAGCCGCGGCCTCGGACGATGCGCGTGCCCATCGTCGAAAAGAATTCGGGATTTCCCGCCTGAAGCGTGAAGTCGCCGAGCTTGCTCACCGAGTCGATGCCGGCGACGTAAAGGTCCAAGTCCCACGTCATCCAGAACGGCACGGTCAGACCGCGCGACGCATGCTCGACCCCCGGCAGTGTGCGCGACGTGGCGAGCAGCTGGTCGCGGAGCTGTGCGTTCTGGATCGTGTCGAGCTTTACACCGCGCATGTCGAGACCGACCCACGCGATGCGGTCGGCGTCATACCCGAGCCGCACGTTGCGCACGTTCATCAGGCTTCGAACGAAGAGCCCGGCGCCGACGAGCAGCACGACGGACAGCGCCGCCTGCGCGACGAGTAGAACGCGCCGCAGGCGCGACCGCTGCATGACTCCCTCGCGTGATCCGGCTTTCAGCGCCGACGCGACGTCGGCGCGCACGGCGGTGAACGCCGGCGCGAAGCCGCTCAGGAGGCCGGCCGCCGTGGCGAGAATCGCGACGGCGACAATCAGACGGACATCGACGATCGCGCTGCTGCCGGTCAACGTGTCGCCGAGGAGGACCGCGCGCATCGCTCCGCCACCCCACTGCGCGATAGCCAGCCCGGCGAGTCCGCCAAAGAAAGCGAGTACCAGGCTTTCGGTGACGAGCTGCATCAACAGACGGGAGCGGCTGATGCCCAACGCGACGCGAAGCGCGATCTCGCGTCGTCGTCGCAGTGCCCGCGCGAGCAACAGATTCGCCACGTTCGCACAGGCAATGAGGAGGACGATCGCCGTCACGCCGGCGAGCCAGGTGGCGACCTTCGCGTCGCTCCCCTTGTTCGGACCGGCATCGTGCAGGATGGGACCGACGATGGCGCGAGGCCGCGTGATGTCGAACGGCTGGCGGCCCGGATTGTCGACAAGGCTCTTCTTGTAGCTCAGCTGATACGCGCGTGTGAGATCGGCCTCGGCGGCTTCGCGCGTGACCGTCGGTTTGCGTCGCGCGAACACCTCGAGCCAGGTCATGCCGTACGTCGCGTACCACTTTTGGCGTCCCCGGGTGCCCCAGCCGCCGGCCGCCATCTGCGGGCTAATCGGGATGAAGGCGATGACTTGCTCGGGCGAGAAACCGGTGAAGTCCTTCGGTGCGACGCCGATGATCGTGTACTTCTGCGGGCCGATGTCGATCTTCTCTCCGAGGGCGTCGTTGCGGCCGGCGAACTGCGTTTGCCAGAAGCCGTACGAGATGACGGCGACCGGCGTCCCGTCGGGCGGCGTATCCTCGGCGGCGGTGAAGAATCGGCCGATGACCGGCTTGACGTCGAACATCCGCCACAGATCCGCGCCGCTGACCGCGACGTTCATCTCTTTGGTCGCTTCGCCGAGTCCAATGGCGAGTTTGTTGACGTAGAACGGCGTCATCGCGTCGAACGACGTCGTGTTCTCGCGGACATCGAGAAACGGGCGGTAGCCGGTATAGCTCTGGATGTTCTCTTTCCCACGGAAGGTGCGGCCAAAGTAGAAACGCGCGGCGCGGTCGGGCGCGTTCAGGTACGACGGTGGCCGGAAGAGCAGGCGATCGACGATGCTGAACATCGCCGCGTTGGCGCCGATGCCGAGTCCGAGCGTGGCGACGACGCCGATCGCGAAGCCCGGCTTGAGGCGAAGTCCGCGGAGCGCGTAGCGCAGATCCTGGGCGAAGCCGCTCCACCATTCCGCGCGTCGCTGCTGATCGATGCGCGCGCGGTCGATTTCCGCGAGCCGCCGGCGTGTGCGCTGAACGTCGCCGAAGCGGCGCTCGGCCTCGCGGCGGGCTTCGTCGGGATTCATGCCGCTGTTCATGAGCTCCCTCACAGTCATCTCGAAGTGAAAGCGCAACTCGTCGTCGACGGCGCGCGCGATGCCGGCGCTGCCGCGCTCGACGCGCATCAATCGGCGGAGTCCGGGTATGCGAGCCATGGCCGCGAACCTCAGGCGGTGCGGAGCACCTTGAAGACGGCGCCGGCGTACTCGGTCCAGCGGGCCGTCTGGAGGCGAAGCTGCTTTCGACCCTGCGTCGTCAGCTGATAGAATTTCGCCCTTCGGTTGTTCTCGGAGACTCCCCACTCCGCCTCGAGCCAGCCCCGCTGCTCCATGCGGTGGAGGGCGGTGTAGAGCGCGCCCTCTTCGACGTTGAGCGTGTCGTCGGTGGTGTCGCGGACCCACGAAGCGACACCGTATCCGTGTTTCGGCCCCCAGGTGAGGGCTTTGAGGATGAGGAGATCGAGGGTGCCCTGGAGGAGATCGAGGTCGGAGCTCGCCATGAGGTCTTCCCAAGAGGTGTTCAGGGAAGAATGGGTTCTGGACCGGAGGAGCGCAACTCCCATGAATGGTTCAGGGGAGCGTTGGAAACGGTTTGTCCGGCAGCGACCCGTCCGCAAGGCAAAGACGACATGCTGCCAGGTATAGCTTTCGTACCCGATGCCAGAGCTTCCGGATATCACGGTTTACGTAGAGGCGCTGAACGCCCGGGTGCGCGGCGCGACCATAGACGAAGCGCGGCTCAACACGCCCTTTCTCCTTCGCACCGTTGAGCCGCCGCTTTCCGAGGTCGCCGGCAAGCGTGTCGTGGCGGTCGCGCGGTTGGGCAAGCGAATCGTGTTCGAGCTCGAGGAGGAGTTATTCCTCGTGCTCCATCTCATGATCGCGGGCCGGCTGCACTGGCTCGCCGCCGGCACAAAGCGCGGACGTCGCGCCGGTCTGGCGACGTTCGAGTTCTCGACGGGAACGCTGAGCCTCACCGAAGCCGGCACGAAGCGACGCGCGTCGATTCACCTCATGCGCGGCAAGCAGGCCCTGATCGATTTCGATCGCGGGGGCATCGAGATCTTCGAATCGACGCGCGACCAGTTCGCCGAGCGGTTGCGCGCCGAGAATCACACGATCAAACGATCGCTCACGGACCCGCGGCTGTTCAGCGGGATCGGCAACGCGTACTCGGACGAGATCCTCCATCGCGCGAAGCTGTCGCCGGTGAAGCTGACGAACCGTTTGAGCGAGGACGAGATCGATCATCTCTTCGACGCGACGCGCGTCGTACTCTCCGAGTGGACCGATCGCCTGCGGGCCGAGGCGGGCGACGAATTTCCGGAGAAGGTGACGGCTTTTCGGCCGGAGATGGCGGTCCACGGGCGATTCGGCGAGCCGTGCCCGGTCTGCGGCACCCCGGTTCAGCGAATTCGATACGCGGACAACGAGACGAACTACTGCGCGCGATGCCAGACTGACGGCAAACTGCTGGCTGATCGCGCGTTGTCGCGCCTACTCAAGCAGGATTGGCCGAGGAGCATTGACGAAGTGGACCGCTGAACGCTCGGCCGTGGACTAGCTACGCCGCGGTGAGAATCTCCGCCTTTCCTCCACGAATCACGATCGTGTGCTCGTGATGCGCCGCGAGAGCGCCGTTGCGCGTTCGGATCGTCCATCCGTCGGCCGCTTCGACGACGCGCGTTCGGGTAGCGCTGATGATCGGTTCGAGCGCGATGACCATGCCTTCCTCGAGTCGCCCGGGTGTGAGTGGGCTGAAGAAGTTCGGGACGGATGGCTGTTCGTGCAGCGCGCGTCCGACGCCGTGGCCACACATGTCGCGAACGACGGCGTGTCCCCAGCGCTCGACCTCTGCCTCGACGGCGCGTCCCAACTCGGCGATGCGCACGTCAGTCGCCGCGATCTTGAAGGCGTGCCTGAACGCCGAGCGGGCGCATTCAATGAGATTGTGGGCCGCGGGCGACACGGGCGGAATCGCCACGGTGATCGCCGCGTCGGCGATGTAGCCGTCGAGCTCCGCGGTCACGTCGATCTTCACCACGTCGCCGGCGCGAAGAACGCGCGAGCCCGGAACGCCGTGCACGATCTCGTCGTTCACGCTGATGCAATTGAAGCCGGGAAAGCCATACGCGAGCTGAGGGGCCGATCGCGCGCCGTGGCGTCGAAGGTAGGCGGCGCCGACGTCGTCCAGTTGTTGCGTGGTCATGCCGGGGCGCACCGCGTCACGCATGTGTCGCAAGGTGTTCGCCACCAGTTTTCCGACCGCCCGCATCGCCTCGAGGTCGCCTTTTGATTCGATAGTCATTGATCGCTTCTCGGCCGACAGCCCTCTACAGTTCCATCTCCCCTTCGCACACAATCACCGTTTTTCCTCCGACTCGGGCGGCAGTCGTCTTGCCGTCCTTTTTGTCGACTTCGACCTCGAGAATGCTCGGACGGCCCATCTCGAAGCCCTGTTCGACGATCCAGCGCAGCGTCCCGTCGGTCCGCGAATCGCGCGCCGCGAGATAGCCGCCGAGGGCGACGCAGGCGCTGCCCGTCGCGGGATCCTCGGGGACGCTGATCAGGGGAGCGTACATCCGCGCCCGAACGTGATGGTTCTTGGACTCCGGATCCATCGCGAAGAGGAAGGCCATGTCGGTCACGTAGCCGCGAAGCGCGGCCTCGAACAGGTCTTGTTTCACGCGCGACCGCGCCAGCACCTTACGGTCACGAACCGGGATGAACAGGAACGGCGTCCCGCACGAGACCGATTCCGGCATCATCGGTCCGCCGACGAGATCGTCCGGCGACAGCGACAGCATTTCGGCGAGCTGCGCGTTGCTCGGCGGCGGCGGACCGACCTCGGGCAGCTTGGCAACCGAAAGCTGCGCGAAATCGGGCGTCCCGTTCTTGGCGCGGATCGTGACAGGCACCGGCCCCACACCTTCCTCGAGGACAATTCGTGTCTCGGGGCCGGTAAGTGGAACGATTCCTGTGGCCGCGAGGACGTGCGCGGTTCCGACCGTCGGATGTCCCGCGAATTGCAATTCGCCGCCCGGCGTAAAGATCCGAACCCGGGCGGTATGGCTCGGGTCGTCTGGGGGCAGAACGAAAGTCGTTTCCGAGTAGTTGAACTCTTGTGCGATTCGTGGCATAAGGTCGGAAGCGATCTCCCTGGCGTCCGGGAAGACCGCGAGCTGATTGCCACCGAATCGCTGATCGGTGAACACGTCGGCGGTGAGGTAGTGGGCTTTCATGTTGGGAAAATGTAGTGCCGCCGGTTCGAAGGAACCGTCGAACGTGTTGTCGTGTCTCAACCCTGACGGCGTGCGCGTCGTACTAGCTTCATAGCTAGTAGCCTGAAGCGGGAGCATCGTGGAAAGTCTTTTCCAGTTCCTGTTCAAATACCGCCCGACAGAGTTCGCCAACGGTAGTTTCGCCGTTGGCGCTCCCTTCTCTGTCATCGTGTTGCTGTTGGCCGCCGCGGCGATCGGCATTCCGGCCGTTTTGAGCTATGCCGGGGTCCGCGGGAAAAGCACGCGGCGGGACCGGGTGGTCCTCGGAACGCTCCGGGTCGCGGCGCTGGCCGTACTTATGGTATGTCTGTTCCGGCCGATGCTGCTCCTCTCGGCGGCCGTCCCGCAGCGGAATTACGTCGGCGTGTTGATCGACGATTCACGGAGCATGCGGATCGCCGACCGCGACGGAAAGCCGCGCAGCGACTGGATCGAGCACGAATTCGGCACGGAGGACAGCACGCTGCTCAAGGCGCTGCGCCAGAAGTTCACCGTGCGCCTTTTCCGCTTCTCCAGCAACGCGCAACGCGTGGATAGCGCGCGCGGGCTCACGTTCAATTCGACCGAGACGCACCTCGCCGACGCCGTCGAGCAGGCGCGCCAAGCGCTCGAGGGCGTGCCGCTCTCCGGGCTGGTCGTCCTCACCGACGGCGCCGACAATTCGCGCGCGCCGATCGGCGACGAGCTGTTGTCGCTCCGCGCGAAGTCCGTCCCGATCTTCACCGTCGGTCTTGGCGCGGATCACTTCGACAAGGACATCGAGATCCGGCGCGTCGACGCATCGCGGTCGGTGCTCAAAGGCGGCGCACTCGTCGCCGATTTGTTGATTCGGCAGCGTGGATTCGGTGGGACCAAGGTCCCGCTTGTCGTCGAAGACGGCGGGCGGATTATCTCACGTGATTCGATCGCGCTGCCGCCGGATGGCGACGTCGCGCCCGTGCGCGTGACGGTGGTGGCCAACGATCCCGGTCCGCGCAACATCACTTTCCGCATTCCCGTGCAGCCTGGCGAGCAAGTCGAGCAGAACAACGCGCAGCAGGCGCTCGTGGAGGTGCGTGATGCGCGGGAGAAGATTCTGTATTTGGAAGGCGAGCCGCGCTCCGAAATGCGCTTCATCCGCGCCGCGGTTGCCGCCGACTCCAACATCCAGCTCGTCGCGCTGCAGCGTACGGCGCCGGGCAAATTCTACCGGGTGGACATCGACACGCCGGACGAGCTGGCAACCGGTTTCCCGAAGTCGCGCGCCGAGTTGTTCCACTATCGGGCGATCATCCTCGGCACGATCGAGGCGAGTTTCTTCACGCACGATCAGCTCGCGATGCTCGCCGACTTCGTCAATGTGCGCGGCGGCGGTCTGCTCTTCCTCGGCGGACGAAAGTCCTTCGCCGAGGGCGGCTACGCGGGGACGCCGCTCGCCGACGTGATGCCGGTGGTCGTCACCGGCGACGCCGTGGCCGATTCGATGACGTTCTTCGCCAACCTCAAGGTTGCTCTGGCGCCGGCGGGGGCGAGTCATGCGGTGGCGCAAATCGCGGAATCGCCGAGTGCGTCGATGGCGCGTTGGAAGTCGCTGCCGCAGGTGACGTCGGTAAACCATATCCGCCAGGTAAAGCCTGGCGCGGTGACGCTGATCTCCGGATCGCTGGCGCCGGAAGGGCGGGCCGGCGAGCCGGGCGCGCCATTGCACTCGTACGAGCAGCCGGTGCTCGTGTACCAGCACTACGGCCGCGGACTCTCGATTGCCTTTCCGGTGCAGGATTCATGGTTGTGGCAAATGGATCCCGCGTCGCCCGCCGAGGATCAGACCTTCTCGCGCTTCTGGCGCCAGACGATTCGCTGGCTGGTGGGTGAGGTCCCGGAACGCGTCGTCGTCTCGCTGCCGACCGATCAGGCCAATCCGCGCGTCCCCGTCAACATCCGCACGACGGTGGCCGATAGTCTGTTCATCGCGCGCAATGACGCCAAAGTCACGGCGCACATCTCGAGCGATAGCGGCGTGTCGCGCGATTTGCCGCTCGATTGGGCGATCGATCGCGACGGTGAATACCGCGCGTCGTTCACGCCGGACTCGCCGGGACTCTATTCGATCAAGGTGACGGCCACGTTGCCGTCCGGCGTGTCGGTCGGCGATACGAGCTATCTCCGCGTCGCGGATCTGAACACCGAGTACTACGACGCCGAGATGCGCGCGCCGCTCCTGCAGCGCATCGCGACCGAGACGGGTGGCCGATTCTACCGCCCGGCGGATGCGAAGACGCTGCCCGAGGATGTGGCGCTGAGCAAGCACGGCGTGACGGTCGTGAATCAGATGGATCTGTGGGACATGCCAGCGATCTTTCTGCTGCTCGTCGCGCTGGTGAGCGCCGAGTGGTCGTATCGGAAAGCGCGGGGTCTCGCATGAGAGCACGTTGGCTCGGCCTCGTCGGTATTCTCGCCTGTCTCATGCCCCGTGTCTCGTCGTCCCAGACGCATCTCGTGATCGTGAGCGGGTTGGGCGGCGAAAAGCGGTACGTCGAGTCGTTCGCCGCTTTGGCCCAGACGCTGGCCGATGCGGCGAACAAGCGGTTGGGAATCCCCGACGCCGAGGTGATGTGGTACGGGGAAGACTCGGTCTCGAAGAAGCCGTTCTTCAGGGGACAGTCGACGAAGACGAACATCGAGAAGGCGATGCGAGACCTCGCGAGCCGATCGAAGCCCGGCGATCAAGTGGTGCTCGTGTTGATCGGTCACGGCAGCGGTGAGGGTGAGAACACGAAGATCAGCATTCCGGGCCCGGATCTCAGCGCGGGGGACTTCGCGCGGTTGCTTGGCCCGTTTTCGGCGCAGAAGGTCGCGTTCGTGAATTTGACGAGCGCGAGCGGCGACATGCTGCCGGTTCTCTCCGCGCCGAATCGCGTCGTGATCACCGCGACGAAGAGCGCGTTCGAGCGGAACGAGTCGCATTTCGCGCAGTTCTTCGTCGACGCGTTCGCGAAGGACGTTGCCGACGCGGACAAAGACGGACGGGTCTCGTTGCTCGAGGCGTTCCGCTACGCCGCCACGGAAACGAAGCGGGTGTACGAGACGGACACGAAGCTGCAGACGGAGCACGCGCAATTCGACGACATCGGCGCGAAGGCGGGCGTCGCCGAGCCGGACGGGCGCACGACGCAAGGGCTGTTGGCGCGCCGATTCTTCCTCGATGCGGGCGCCGGGGCGGGGGGCGCGAGGCTCGCGTCGAACGATCCGCAGCTCGCCGCGCTCTACAAGGACAAGTACGCGATCGAGGAGCAGCTCGATTCGTTGAGAACGAAGAAGGCGTCCATGTCCGCCGACGCGTACGACGACGCGCTCGAGGCGCTGTTGGTGCAGCTCGCGCGGAAAGCGAAGACGATTCGCGAGCTGGAGGGACGGAAATCATGACTCGGCGACTCGGCGGCTCGGCGACTCGGCGACTCGGCGACTCGGCACGGAGATCGGCGTGCCACCGAGGAGCTTTGCCCTCGATGGCTACTTCTTTGATGCTGATGGCTTTTTTGAGTGCGCCAGCTGTCGCGCAGGATGATGGGCACGACCTGCTGAGAACCGGGAAGTATCAGGAAGCGATCGCGTTGCTCGCGAAGGTCCCGGCGTCGGACAGCGATTGGATGAACGCGCAGAAGGATTTGGTGCGCGCGTACGCGACGATCGGGAAGTACGACGAAGCGGAGAACTTGGCGCGGCGCGCGACGGCCGCTCAGAGCGGCGGCGGTGCGAAGTCGGGCGGCGGCGTTGCGATGTGGAACACGTTTGGCGAGGTACTCCTGCTGCGTGGGAAGCGGGCGGCAGCGGAGAGTGCGTTCGTGCGCGCGGCGAACGGACCGGACAGCCTGACCGCGGCGCTCAACCTGGCGATCATCCACTACGATCGCGGCGAGCGCGATCGGGCGATGAAGGAGTTCGATCGCTTCATCGACGTCTACAACAAGTCCGGCGGGTCGGCGCTGAATAGCGAAGAGCTCGTCGCCGTCGCGCGCGCGGTCGAGTACCTCGGCGCGACCAACCCGCAGCTGTTCAAGGACGCGCTCAAGGCGTACGACCGCGCAATCTCCGAGGACCCCAACAACCTCGACGCCAAGATCCGGTTGGGCGAGCTCTTCCTCGGCAAATACAACTTCGACGACGCGCAGAAGACGTTCACCGACGTTCTCGAGACAAATCCGCGCGAGCCGCGTGCGTTGCTCGGCGCCGCTCGCCGACTCCAGGCGGACGGACAAGGCGGCGCCGACTCGCTGCTGCGCGCGTCGCTGACCGTTAATCCGGAGTACGTCGACGCGCGCACGCTCCACGCCGAGATGTTGCTCGGCCTCGAGGAATACGCCGGCGCGCAACAGGATCTCGATCGCGCGCTGAAGACCGATCCGACGGCGGCGCACACGCTCGCCGTCGCCGCGGCGGTGAAGTATTTGACGCACGACCAAGCCGGTTTCGAGGCGATCAAGCAGCGAACGCTCGCGCTTTATCCCAAGGACGCCGAGTTCTTCAACACGCTCTCCGAGCTGGCGAGCCAGGTTCGCCTGTACAAGGCGGCCGCCGATTTCGCGCGCGAGGGCGCGGCGCTCGACCCCAGGGATTGGGATTCGTGGGGAAAGCTCGGGATGAATCAGCTGCGTCTCGGACAGATCGCCGAGGGAAAGAAGAGTCTGGACGCGTCGTTCGCCGGCGATCCGTACAACGTCTGGGTCAAGAACACACTCGATCTGCTCGACACGTTCAAGAACTACGATCTCGTGACGAGCGATCACTTCCAGTTCATGATCGAGAAGGATGAGTCGCCGATTCTCTCGATCTACTTGAAGGACCTCGCCGAGCAGGCGTACGCGACGTTCGCGAAGAAGTACAACTACACGCCGCCGCCGCCGATTCGAATCGAAGTCTTTCGCAGCCACGCGGACTTCTCGGTGCGCACGGTGGGGCTCGCCGGACTTGGCGCGCTCGGTGTGAGCTTCGGGACGACGCTGGCGTTCGATTCGCCGGCGGCGAAGGATGCTGGTCCGTTCAACTGGGGCTCGACCGTTTGGCACGAGCTGGCGCACACCTTCACGCTCGGCTCGACGGATCACCGCATTCCGCGCTGGCTGTCGGAAGGCTTGTCGGTGTACGAGGAGCACCATGCGAAGCCCGGCTGGGGCTTCAATGTGACACCCGACTTCCTCAGTGCATTCAAGACGGACAGTCTGGTGCCGGTGAGCCGGATGAATGACGGCTTCATGCATCCGGCGTTTCCGCAGCAGGTGCAGCTGTCGTACTACCAGGCGTCGCTCGTCTGCGATTTGATCGCGCGCGACTACGGCGAGGTGGCGCTGGTGAAGATGCTGCAAGCGTACAAGGACGGCATGACGACGGAGCAAGTGTTCCAGCGCGTCCTGAACATCGACATCAAGGCGTTCGACAAGAAGTTCAACGACTACATCCGCACGCGATTCGCGACGTCGCTGGCCTCGGTCGGCAAGGAACCGCCGAAAGACATCAACGGCCAAACGCCGATTCAGGCCGTCGAGCGTCTGGCGGCCGCGAAGCCAAACGACTTCGGGACACAGCTGTTCGCCGGCGAGGCGATGATCGCGCACAATGAGCTGGACAAGGCGATCCCTTATCTCGAGAAGGCGCGGGACCTTTTCCCGGAATACGGCGGCGATCACAGCCCGTACGCATTGCTGGCGACCGTCTACGCCAAGAAGAACGATGCGCGCAAGGAAGCCGACGTCCTCACCAAGTGGACGTCGCTCACCGAGACGAACGGCAAGGCGCTGATTCGTCTGTCGCAGGTCCTCGAGCAGCTCGGCGACGCCAAGGGCGCGACCGACGCGCTCGATCGCGCGATGTTCGTGAACCCGTTCGATCCCGACCTCCATCGCAAGCTCGCGGCGCTGGCGCAGACGGCCGGCGACAAGAAGCGGACGATCCGCGAGCGGGCAGCGCTCGTCGCGCTCGGGCCGGTCGACAAGGCGGACGCCTTGTACCAGCTCGCGCTCGCGCAGCACGACGCCGGTGACGACGTGCAGGCGCGGAAGACGGTGCTGCGCGCGCTCGAGGAGGCGCCGAACTACGAGAAAGCACAGACGCTGCTGCTGACGATCTACGATGCCCGCACCCAGGGCGGAGCGCGGAAACCATGAGACGCGTCGTCCTCGGAGCGTTGTCGATTCTGCTCGTCGCGAGCGTGGTCGCCGACGCGCAGCGGCGGCGCGGCAACGGATTCGACCAGTTTTTCGGCGGCCCGGAGGACATGTACCAGCCGCCGGCGTTCCACGGCAACGTCCCGTACGACGGCCGCTTCACATTCGCGCGCGTTCGGTACCGCGGCTTCGCGCATTTCGGTCCGGAAGGGCCGGGCTGGTCGCACGACTATCCGGACGCCGAGGAAAACTTCACGAAGATTCTCCGCGACGTGACGATCGTGCGTCCATTCCTGCAAGAGGGCCCGATGGTCGGGAGCGTGCTCGTCGCGCTCGACGACCCGGCGCTCTTCAAGTATCCGGTGAGCTACATGTCCGAGCCGGGCGGTTGGCACCCGAACGACAAGGAGCTCGCCGGCTTCCGCGCCTATTTGCTCAAGGGCGGATTCATGATCTTCGATGATTTTCGTGAAGGATGGCGCGGTGATTACGACTTCACGAATCTCCAACAGGTCGTGGGGAAGGCGCTGCCCAAAGCGAAATGGGTGCAGCTCACGGGGAACGAGCCGATCTTCCACTCGTTCTTCGACGTCGACCTGAACAAAGCGGTCAGCAGCACATCGGCGTACGGAACGCGGCCGCCGAGCTACTGGGGGATCTATGAGAACAACGATCCGAAGAAACGCTTGATGCTGATCGCCAACGTAGACGATGACATCGGCGAGTCATGGCAGTACTCGGCGAGCGGCTTCGTGCCGATCGCCGCGGCGAACGAGACGTACAAGTTGGGGATCAATTACGTGATTTACGCGTTGACGCACTAGGCGACTCGGCGACTCGGCGACTCGGCGACTCGGCGACTCGGCGACTCGGCGACTCGGCGACTCGGCGACTCGGCGGTAAACCTTCACTGGGATTTCTCTTGGCGACGACACTACAGACTCCGGCACTGGAATCGCACGACGACATCGCTCTTGCAGATCGCCTCAAGGCCGGGCACGACTCGATCATCAGAGAGCTGCATAAACTGATCATCGGCCAGGAGGACGTGATCGAGCTGGTGCTGCTGTCGCTGTTCACCGGCGGCAACAGCCTCATCGTCGGCGTGCCCGGCCTCGCCAAGACGCTGCTCATCAACACGGTGGCGCAGGTGCTCGACCTCAAGTTCGCGCGCATCCAGTTCACGCCCGACCTGATGCCGAGTGACATCACCGGAACCGACATCATCCAGGACGATCCCGAGACAGGCCGGCGGCACATGGTGTTCACGCCGGGGCCGATCTTCGCCAACATCGTCCTCGCCGACGAGATCAACCGCACGCCGCCGAAGACGCAGGCCGCGCTGCTCGAGGCGATGCAGGAGCATCGCGTGACGGTGCAGGGCAAGACGTTCAAGCTCGACGAGCCCTTCCATGTTTTCGCGACGCAGAATCCGATCGAGCTCGAAGGAACGTATCCGCTTCCCGAGGCGCAGCTCGACCGGTTCATGTTCAACATCATCATGGACTATCTGCCGGAAGACGACGAGGTGCGCGTCGCGACGACGACGACCTCGGTGCAGAACTATCGCTTCCAGCACGCGGTGACCGGCTCCGACATCGTCGCCTTCCAGCAGCTGGTGCGTCGCGTGCCGATCGCCGATCCGGTGGCGCGCTACGCGGTGAGCATCGCGCGAATGAGCCGGCCGGGGCCGGCCGCGCCGGATTTCATCAAGCAGTGGGTGTCGTACGGAGCGAGCACGCGCGCGCCGCAGCACCTGATTCTCGGCGGCAAGGCGCGGGCGCTGATGGACGGGCGGTACAACGTGAGCTTCGAGGACATCCGCGCGCTGGCCAAGCCGGTGTTGCGCCACCGCGTGCTCACGAACTTCCACGCGCAATCCGAGCAGGTGACGTCGGACCAGATCATCGACAAGCTGCTGCGCGCGGTGCCCGTGCCGAAGTCGGGGATGTGATGGGCGGCTCGGCGGCTCGGCGACTCGGCGGATAAGTAATGACGACTTCGGTTACGCCGACGCCGGCGAACGCGGCAAAGACGAGTTTTCTCGATCCTTCCGTTCTGGCGCGGATCGGGAATCTCGAGCTGTTGGCGCGTACGGTCGTTGAGGGTTTCATCAACGGCCTCCATCGCTCGCCGCACCTCGGCGCGTCGACGGATTTCGCCGAGCACCGCGCGTACATGCCGGGGGACGACATCCGGCGCATCGACTGGAAGCTGTTCGCGCGGAGCGACCGACACTACATCAAGGAATACGAAGCGGACACGAATACGAATTTCATCGTCGTGCTCGACACGTCGCCGTCGATGCGATATGGCGCGACGGCGGCGGACGACGGTGGACGCGTCTCCAAGCTGACGTATGGCTGCTACCTCGCGGCGTGTCTTGCGTACTTCTCGAGTCTGCAGCGGGACCGTGTGGGCATGGCGACGATCGACCACGACATCGTGGACTACGTGCCGCCGTCGGCCAAGCATCTCAATCTGTTGCTGCACACGCTCGACCGGATCGAGAAGAAGGGTCGCGACGCGAAGGTGACGCCGGGCCGGTCGCTGCTCGAGCCGCCATTGCGGAAACTCTCGGAATCACTGCGACGGCGAAGTCTCGTCGTGGTGATCTCGGATTTTTATGAGGATCCCGAAGACGTCGTGCGCGGATTGACGCACCTGCGCGGACGCGGCAACGACCTCATGGTCTTTCACGTGCTCGACCCGCGCGAGATCGACTTCTCGTTCTCCGACGCGAGCAACTTCATCGACATGGAGACGGGCGAAAAGATGCCCGTCATTCCCGAGTACCTCCGCAAGCAGTATCGCGAATTGATGCAGGCGCACACGACGACGCTCGGCAAGAAGATCGGTGAATCGCGGGCGGATTACGCGCTGTTCGACACGTCGAAACCGCTCGACCAGGCGTTGTTCAAGTATTTGCTCACGCGCCAAATTTTCAGTCGGGTGCGGTAGATGAATTTTCTGGCCCCAGCCTTTTTCGCCGGTCTCGCCGCGATCGCCATTCCCGTGATCATCCATCTGATCAACCGGGAGCGGAAAGTCGTCGTCGAGTTTCCGTCGCTGATGTTCCTGCAGCGGATCCCGTATCGCTCGGTCCGGCGGCAGAAGCTGCGACATCTCCTTCTGCTCGCGATGCGGTGCTTGGCGATCGCCCTGCTCGTGGCGGCGTTCGCGCGACCGTTCTTCGAGAAGCGCGTCGCGGCGATCGCGACGACGGGCGCGCGCGAGGTCGTGATCCTGCTCGACCGCTCGGCGAGCATGGGCTACGCCGACCGCTGGTCGAAGGCGCGCGATCAGGCGAAGAAGACCGTGAACGGTCTCACCGCCGGCGACCGCGCCACGCTCGTGTTGTTCGCCTCGGACGCGGCCGTCGCGAGCCAGCCGATGGCGACGCCGGATCGTGTGACTGCCGCGATCAACGCGGCGAAGCTGGGCTCCGAAGGCACGAAGTACCCGCCGGCGCTCAAGATCGCGTCGCAGATCATCGGCGCGTCTACGCTGCCGCGTCGCGAAGTCGTGATCATCTCCGATTTCCAGAAGACGGGTTGGACGGCGCACAACGAGATCGCCTTCCCAAAAGGGACGACCGTGACGCCGGTCGACGTCGGCGGCCCGTCGCCGGACGTCGGCGTCTCGCAGGTGAGCCTGGACCGCGACAGCACGGGCGAGCGTGATCGCATCACCGTGGCGGCGCGGCTCGTCAACACCTCGAGTGCCCCGCGCGCCGTGACGGCGACGCTGGCCGTGGGCGGACGTGACGCGCAAACGCAGAAGGTGACGATTCCCGCCTCGGGGACGCAGCAGGTCGCGTTCCCCGCGGTCGTCGTGCCGAACACCGCGACGAAAGCGCTCGTGCGCGTCAACGCGGACTCGCTGACGACCGACGACCAGTACGATTTCACGATCGCGCCGGACGCGTCGGTCTCGGTGCTCGTCGTCGAGCCGCGCGGGGCGACTCGCCGCGAGAATCAGAGTTTGTTCCTGTCGCGCGCGTTGTCGATCGGCGACCGGCCGGCGTTCCGGGTAGCCGAAACGACCGTGGATGCCCTGACGACGCGTGACCTGGACGGCCGAGCACTGATCGTGCTGGACGAGGTCGGGCCGCCGGCGGGCGCGGTGGGTGCGCGGCTGCGCGCCGTGCTCGATGCGGGTGCGGGCGTGCTGGCGATTCCGGGAACGGCGGGCACGGAGACCTGGCCGGCCGATTGGCGGAGTATTCTGCCGGCGAAGGTAGGCCAGGTCGTCGATCGCACGGCCGACGCGGGCGGAACGCTGTCGTCGGTCGATTACGCTCATCCCATCTTCGAGTTGTTCAACGCGCCGCGCAGCGGCGATTTCTCGACGGCGCGCTTTTATCGGTATCGCGCGATGACGGCGCAACCGGGGGCCGCGGTCTCGGCGCGCTTCGATGACGGCTCACCGGCGCTGATCGAAAAGCCGGTGGGCTCGGGGAAGCTCGTCTTGTGGGCATCCACGTTGGATTCCTATTGGACGAACCTTCCGCTCCAGCCGGTGTTCTTACCGTTCATGCACCAGCTCGGGAAGCACGTGGGTCGCTACGCGGATCCGCGAACGTCCTTCATCGCCGGCGAAGTGCTCGACCTCTCGCGGCACGGCGAGCTGACCGCGCCTTTCCTGAAAGGCCGCGCTGCCGACAGCTTGACCGAGCTCGTGCTCCAGGCTCCCTCGGGGGCCAAAGAGCGCGTGACCGCGACCGGTCCAAACCATCTGATTGCACTTCACGAACAAGGCTTTTACGAGCTTCGAGGACAGGAGACGCCGGTCGGCAGTGGCCGTCCCCTTGCCGTGAATCTGGATCCATCCGAGACGGATCTGGCGCATGTCGATCCGCAGGACATCGTCGTTGCCGTCACATCGGGTGACGCGCAGCGGCAATTGGGTAGTGACTTCAACGCCGCCACGCCACAAGATCAAGAGCGGCGTCAAAAGCTTTGGTGGTACCTGCTGCTTGGCGCGCTACTGCTCATGGCGGTCGAGACGACGATCTCGAACCGCCTGTCGCGCGCCACCAGCTGACACGCCGGGCAACGCGGGAGAGGGGAAATGGAAAGCGTTCATGGGATGTCGTCGGAACAGTCCGAGTTACTCGGCGTCGTACGCGGCGTCCGGAACCGCTACCGGGCGAAGATCGCGCTGAGAGGCGCGGCGATCACGCTCGCCGCCGCGTTGGTGATGTTCGCGATCTCGGCATACGCGATGAACGCGTTCAAGTACTCGGACGGCGTCGTGATCACGGCGCGAGTGTCGACGCTGCTGATCGTCGTAGCGCTTGCCGTCTGGTTGATCATTCTGCCGCTTCGTCCAAAACTCCGCGACGAGCAAGTCGCGCTGTATCTCGAGGAGCACGAGCGTTCGTTGAACGCGGCGGTCGTCACCGCCGTCGAGATGCGAAACGCCGCGCCGGCGGGCGGAATGCGTTCCCCGGCGCTGATCGACCGGTTGACGCGCGCCGCGCTCGACCGCGTGCACCGCGCCAACGACGGTCGTGCGATCGACGAGGGTGAGCTCCGTATCAACGGCGGCATTCTCGCGGCGATCGCGTTCGGCGCCCTGGCAGCGATGCTTTTTGGGCCCGTCACGTTCCGTCACGGCGTGCAGTTGCTCGCGACGCCATGGAGCAGCGGCGCGTCGCCGGCGACGATGTTCAGCATCGCGGTCGAACCCGGCAACGTGGCTGTGGCGAAGGGTGGCGACGAGCTGATCGAGGCACGCCTTCGCGGCTTCGAGTCGGATCACGTCGAATTGCTGGTTCGCAGCGTGGACTCCACGTCGTGGACGCGGCTGCCGATGACGCCGGACAGCTCGGGGCGGTACGCGTTCCGGATGTTCGACATCGGCGCGAAGACGCAGTATGTCGTGGAAGCGAACGGTGTGCGTTCGACGACGTACACGATCGACGTGTCGAACCTTCCGTACGTGAAGCACGTCGACTTGCAGTATCGCTATCCGTCGTACACGCAGCTCGAGCCGGTCGACGTCGACAGCAGCGGCGACATCGCGGCGCTCAAGGGAACGATGGTGCGGGTTCGTATAGCACCAACCGTCCCGACTCAGGGCGGACGCGTGGTGCTCGACGGCGGCGACACGCTGAAGCTCGTTCCGCAAGCCGACGGCAAGCTGATGGCGATGCTTCGCGTCGACAAACCAGGCTTCTACAAGGTCGAGCTCCAAGGGCCGGACGGGAAAATGGTCACGGGCTCGCTCGACTACACGATCGACGTGCTGCCCGATCGTCCGCCGACGGTGCAGTTCACCAAGCCGGGGCGCGACCAGAAGGTGCTCTCGGTGGACGAGGTCTACACCGAGGTTCGCGCGCAGGACGATTACGGCGTCGCGAAAGTCGATCTCGTCTATTCCGTGAACGGCGCCGAAGAGCACACGGTGGCGCTCCAGGACGGCGCGAAGGCGCTTCGCGACATTTCCGCCGGGCACACCTTCATGCTCGAGGGCCTGAAGCTCGAGCCGGGCGACATCATCTCGTACTACGCTCGCGCGACGGACAACAACACGGTGAGCGGGCCGGGAAGGGCGTCGACGGACATCTACTTCATGCAGGTGCGTCCGTACGACAACGAATACCGACAGCAGCAGGGCGGTGGCGGCGGAGGCGGTGGTGGCGGTGGTCAGCAGAACGATGCCAACCAGCTCTCGCAGCGGCAGCGCGAGATCATCGCCGCGACGTTCAAGACGGCGCGCGATAGCGCACAGACGGACAAGAAGGCGCTCGACGAGAACCTCGCGACGCTCCGTTTGTCGCAGCAACGCTTGCGTGAGCAGACGAGCGAGTTGTCGAACAAGCTGGTCGAGCGCGGCATCTCCAAGTCAGACAGCAACTGGGCGAAGATCTCGCAGATCCTTCCCAAGGCGGCGGCGGAGATGGATACCGCCGAGAAGAAGCTGTCGAGCGGAGCGCCGACG
>DATLPC010000096.1:0-1483 GCA_035535975.1 Gemmatimonadaceae bacterium
TACACGTTCCATCTCCGCCGCGGCGTCACGTTCCACAACGGTTCACCATTCACGGCGCGAAACGTCATCAACAGTTGGCAACGCGCGCTCGATCCGAAGACCAAAAGCGGTGCGGCGCAATTCCTTTTCCCGATCAAGGGCGCGAAGGCATTCAACGCCGACTCGGCGAAGACCATCACGGGACTCGCCGTGCGCGACGACAGCACACTCGTCGTAACGCTTGCCGAACCCTTGGCAATCTTCACCAAGATGTTGGCGATGCCGGTTGCGGCGATCGTCCCGAGTAGCGTCGCGGGAAATTTCGGCGAGCATCCGGTCGGCACCGGTCCGTGGAAGCTCGTCGAGTGGAGACACGACGACTATTTGCTCTTCGCGAAGAATCCGTCGTACTTCGATGGGCCGCCCAAGAGCGACTCGCTTCGCGCGCGCATCATCGCGGAACCGAGCACTGCGGTCGCCGAATATGAGAGCGGCAACGTCGACATCCTCGAGATTCCGGCGAGCGAGGCATCGGATTGGGTCGACGACGAGAGCAAGAAGCCGATGCTGATGTCGACGCCGGCACTCGAGCTCGTGTACATCGGCATCAACACCACGCGCGGACCGTTGGTCGACGCGCGGGTCCGGCAGGCGATTAACTACGCGATCGACATCAATCGCATCATCGAACGATTGATCGGCGGCCGCGGCACGCGCGCGGCCGGCGTCGTCCCACCCGCGCTCGGTGGGTTCGACAGCTCGCGTGCGCCGTATCCGTACAATCCCGCGAAAGCCAAACAGCTTCTCGCCGAGGCCGGTCACCCGAACGGAATCGACATCGAGCTGTGGACGTCGGTGACGCCGATCTATTTGCGCATCGCCGAAACGATCCAGGCGTACCTGAACGCCGTCGGGATTCGGACCAAGATCGTGCAGCGCGAGTCAGCCGCCTCGCGTGGCGCCGCGAGAAAAGGCCAGACCGACATGATCCTCAAGGACTGGTACGCCGACTATCCCGACGCCGAAGACTTCCTCTATCCGCTGCTGCACAGCGCCAACAAAGGAGCCGGTGGGAACGTTTCGTTCTACGCCAACCACGCCTTCGACTCGATCGTCACCGCGTCGCGTCACGAGTTGAATGAAGTCAAACGCAACGCGCTTTATCGGAGCGCCGACTCGATCGCGTTTCACGACGCGCCGATGGTGTTTCTGTATTTTTACAACGAGCTGTACGCCGTGCAGCCGTGGATCCGTCACTTCGTTCCACCGGTGATCTTCAACGGCCAGCGGTGGATCGACGTCTCGATCGACACGAGCAAACGATGAGCGCGTTCATCCTGCGTCGCCTGCTGCTGTCGATTCCGACGTTGTTCGGCGTGTTGGTCGTCGCGTTCTTGCTGCTCTACGTCGCGCCGGGCGATCCGGTGGAATCGATGGTCGGCGAGCGCGCCGACAGTGCAACGATCGCGCGCCTCCGCGCCCAACTTCGACTCGACGATCCGCT
>DATLPC010000097.1:0-4009 GCA_035535975.1 Gemmatimonadaceae bacterium
CACCTCGGCGTCGATCAGCTTCGATCCGGCGAGGAAGCGCAGCAGCTCGCCGGGCGTGAGACCGTAGCGAAGCGCGACGGGATACTTCCCAACCAGCGATGAGAATGCCGGATCGAGAATGTTTCCCTCGTATCGGTCGGCGCGGATCGGGTCCGGCCGGTCGAGCACGATGATTGGTTTCTTGGCGGCATTCGCGGTGATGGCCAGCGTCCATTCGTACGTGTAGACGCGCGCGCCGACATCCTGGATGTCGTAGACAAGGACATCTATGTCTTTGAGCATCTCGGGAGTCGGAACTTGTACGTCGCCGTACAGCGAGTACACGGGGACGCCGGTCGCCGAGTCGACGGTCGAGCCGATTTTCTCTCCGGCCTTGGCGACGCCACGAATACCGTGCTCCGGACCGTACAACGCGGTCAGCTTGACGCCCGGCGCGTTGAAGAGCAAGTCGATCGTACTTCGTCCCTGCCTGTCACGCCCCGAGTGGTTTGTGAGAAGACCGACTCGCTTGCCGCGGACGAGATGCATCGAGTCGGTGAGGAGGACTTCGACGCCGGGGATGACGCCGGCGGTCGTCTGGGCCATGGCCGGCGCGGCGGCAAAGACGAAAACGAGAACGTTGGTGGCTATTCGCATGCAGCCAAAGTGCTGCGTTCGTCGGTCGGGATGCAAGCGGCGCTTGACAGGCGAGAGCCACGTGTTGTTAGCAATATCAATTCTTCTTCTGACGAGAGCTCGAACGATCCATCGCAGCGCGACAGCACCACCGTCGCGAGACAATTGCCGACGACGTTGAGCGACGTTCGCGCCATGTCCATCACGGCATCCACGCCGAGAATCACCGCGACGCCCTGAAGCGGAAGTCCAAACTGCGCCAGCGCCCCAGAGAGAATCACGAGCGACGAGCGCGGCACAGCAGCGACCCCTTTGCTCGTCAGCATCAGCGTGAACATCATGAGAAGCTGCTGCGACACAGGCATGTTGATTCCCGCCGCTTGCGCCACGAACACCGATGCCATCGCCAGGTAGAGCGTGGTGCCGTCCATGTTGAACGCGTAGCCGGTCGGCAGCACGAACGACACGATTCGGCGCGGCACGCCCAGCTGGACCATGTTCTGCAGCGCGCGCGGCAACGCCGCTTCGGACGATGCCGTCGAGAACGCGACGAGCCATGGCTCCTTTACGGCACGTACGAAACGTCGAATTGGCACCCTGAAAATGAGCGCGACGGGCAGGAGCACCACGAGAGCGAATACGATGAGCGATCCGTAGAGCGTCAACACAAGGACGCCGAGATTCTTCAACACACCGAGTCCGCTCTTCCCCACCGTTACCGCGATCGCAGCGCCGATGCCAATCGGGGCGAACTTCATGACGATGCCGACGAACTGGAACATCACGTCGCTGAGGCTCTCGCAAGCCGACAGCATGAACGTCTTCGCCGGTCCCTGCACTCGCGACAGCGCGACCGCGAAGATCATGGCGAAGAAGGTGATTTGCAGGGCGTCGTTCCTGGACGCCGCGTCAAAGAAGCTCTGCGGCACCGTATGCTCCAGGACTCCGGCAACCGACGTCTTTGTGCGGGCGAGCTCAGCGCCCGTCTCCGCCGTCGCGGTGACGAGGTTCACGCCGGCTCCGGGCCTCACGATGTTCACGGCCAACAGACCGATGAGGAGCGCTAGCGTCGTCACGACCTCGAAGTAGAGAATCGAGCGGAGGGCGAGCTTTCCAACTCGCTTCATGTCGTCGCCATGACTAGCGATCCCGACCACGAGCGTGGCGAACAAGAGCGGAACGATCAGCGACTTGATCATCCGCAAGAACACCGATGAGAGAACTTGCAAGTCGGTCGCGTGGAAGCCCGTCGTCCCGGGGCCGTCGGGAAACGCGTAGCCCACCGCCACGCCGAGAACCATCGACACGACGACCCACTGCGTCGGCGAGATCCGGCTGGCCCTCATTGTTGGCCGATCGTGTGCTGACGTCATGCGAGAACTCGAACTCGGCGTTCAGGGGTCGCGTCTTTCCCTGAAACGCAGTTCGGTTCCGAGACCGGCCAGCGCGGCCGGACGTCCTACCGGAGACGAGCGATGGCCTCGCGGGATTCGCGCACGTAGCGCTGCAGCTCGGCGTCGGCGTTGCGCCACGCATCGGCGACGAACGCATACTCGTTGATCGCTTCTTTGCGGCGGCCTAGATGCTCGTAGACACGCGCACGTTCCATCGTCCACAAGACGTCGTCGAATCCATTGCTGCACGCTGTGGAGCCGGGCCAGCGACGCTCGAGACGGCTCGCCGCCTCTCGATACCGACCCGTCGCGACCAGAAGCTCTACGAGCGCGACACGATTCTCATACCAGCATTCGTGAAGCGTGTCGCTCGTCGTGATCAGTTGCTTCAGCGCGGCGTTCGTGTCGCGCTTCGCCAGCGCGAGGTAGGCGCGCCCGGCCGAGGCACTCGCGCGAAGCATGCCTTGCACCGACGCCGTATTCGGGCGGTTCTCGATCTCGGCAAATCCGTTGACGTACGTTTGTATCGCCAGCGTGTCGCCATCGGCAGCCCACCAGCCGTACAGCCTCGTAATGCGCGTCCGCGGCGCGAGGGCCAGAATTCGGTGGAATTCGGCGCGTGTCGTGTCCGGCGACACCATACCGGCGCGGGCCATGTTGTAGAGCGCTGCCGGCCGGAGCCATGGTGTCTGTGCCGTCGCCAGCCGCAAGGCTTCGCGCAGGTGGCCGCGGAATTGTAGCTCGTCGACCGCTTGGACGAACGCACATGAGACTTTGTGCATCGCGATGAGGCTATCCGCGGAGCGGTTGGCGAGCGCGCGAGCGATACGTACGGCGGTCTCCGGCTCGTCGGCAACGTGACGGAGTACCTTTGTCGCTTCGCACAACACATCGGCGGGCAGCGTGTCGACCAGACTCACGACATCCAGCGACCCCGCGCGCGACGGATCGAGTAGCGACTCGGTGAGACGGATGGTTTCCGAATGCGGGCCTGGGGGCGCGAAGCCGAGGTACCCGCGGATGTAACGTCGCGCGCTTGCCGCGCCATCGAGATATGAGGCGAGCGAGATTGGCGTCAGGTACGCGGGCGCGAACGCCGAGTCGAGCGCGATCGCGCGATCATAGAGCGCCAATGTGCTACGGTCGTCGACCTCTCCGACTGCGACGTCGTTCTCGAAGCGCGACTGCGCCTCGGCGAGAAGGTACCAGAGCTCGGCATCGTTCGGGTATCGAATCAACGCATCGCCGATGATTGCGTAGAGCTGGTGAAGGAGCGTCTCCTCGTCGGTGAATTTCGCGTCGCGGAGAGCGCGGCGCCAAGCGAAATAGGTCTCGGCCGAAAGCGAGTCGATCGTCGCGAGGAGACGCTCCCGCGGACCGAGTCCGCGCGGGAAGCGACTCGGGCGGCGCATCAGCGCGTACGTGATCGAATCCGGCAGATACTTCACGTCGCGCCACCGCCGAACGGCGGCGAGTCGATGGTATGCGAGCGCGAACGTCGTGTCGGCCGAGAGCGCGCGCTCGAAGTGTGTCTGCGCCGAATCCCAGCGTGCCGCGCGATAGAACTGCTCGCCCTGCAAATACGCTTTCAGCGCGGCGATCGACACGGTGGGACTCGACGTCGCGCTCGCCATGTCGATTGGTCGCGAGTGCCCGAGCTCGCGAAGCACCGCGATGGTGAGCGAATCAGACAGCCGATCGATTCGCTCGGCCACATCGCGCTGCTCGATCTCCGCGATGGTCCGGCCGGTTTTTGCGTCCAGGACGTTCACCGTCGCGCGCACAGAGTCGCCGGCGGCGAGCAGCCCGCCGAACAGCACCATTCGAGCGCCGGTCGCTTCGCCCAACGCGCGAGCGGACTGCGCGTCGGCACGTCCTTTCCATTGGCGGATGACGATGGACGCCGGCACCGACCGCAGCGCTCCCGCACCGTCGAGACTGCGAGACATCACGTCGACGAGTCCCTCTTTCCACAACGCGAGGGCCGGCGCCGCCACATC